>DASXJM010000649.1:0-6611 GCA_036497405.1 Streptosporangiaceae bacterium
CGAGGGACCGGCGCACCTGGCCAGAGCGGGCTCGGGTCAGCGGGATGGGGCACGTGGCGTCAGCGCGCGGCCCAGCCACAGGCCGACGACGGCCTGAAGCACACCCACCAGCAACGTGAACACCACGCCGAACACGGCGTGCGGTGGCACCCCGGCCAGAGCCGCGATGACGCGTGCGGTGGCGCCGGCCGGCTGGCCCTGGACGACGACGGGCCAGTACAGCGGGACGCCCCAGCCGAGCAGGGCCATGACCAGCACGGCGGGCATGGTGTGACGCAGTCGCCAGCCCGCCCGGGCCAGCAGCAGGCCCGCGGCCAGCCCGACCACGAACGGCACGAACCACAGCCCGAGTTCGGCGCCGCCCGCGATGACGAGCGTTCCGGCCAGCACGGTGGCCAGCCACCAGCCGGGGCCGATACCGTCCTGGGACGAGCCGAGCCGGTAGCTCCCCCGTTTGCCGAGCCGCCGCAGGTCAGCCACGGAGAGTCCAGCGCAGCGAACCGGCCGGGCGGCCCGGGGTGATCATGGGCAGGGTCTGATCCGACCACCAGCGGCTGATCAGGTCGCCATACCAGGGTGAGGCCGGGTTCTCGCTCTGGCCGCCCGGGTAGACGCCCTCGGCCACGGCCGGCCCGCCCGAGCCCCCGCCGGCGGAGGCGCCCCCGCTGCCGGAGGCGCCCGAGAACTCCACCACCATGCGCCAGGACGGGCCGACGCTGGAGTGCAGGCCGCCTTCGGCCGCGTCCACGGTCCAGGCGTCGCCGCTGGCGGCGCGGGGACCGTACCCGAGAGCGTCGGCCCCGGTCAGCGACGGGAACTCCCGGGTGTGCAGCCGCCCCCAGCGCCAGCTGGACGGGGCGCCGCCCAGCTTGGAGGCCAGGTGGGCCACGGCGGTGCCGAACGCCTGCCGCATGACCTGGGCCGTGGTCCGGTTCTGGCCCGACGGCAAGCGGAGCGCAGAAGAAGCGGGAGTGGGCCCGGCGGTCCAGGCGGCCAGGTCCTCGGTCAGGCTGGCCGGCCAGGACGACAGGGCCAGGCCGGCCCGGTCCTTGCCGATCGGGACGCGGGCCTCCTGCCACCAGGGCCGGAACGCGGCCGAGATGTAGTCACCCCAGAACGTCCACCAGATCGAGGCCGCGGCCGAGTTCACGGTCATGTCGTCGTTCCAGCGGGCCAGCTGGCTCATGGCCGCCTGGGTCCGGGAATCGGCCCCGCCACCCTGGCGCAGGGCGGCCAGCAGCTTGGGCACCACGACCTGGGCCAGGTTGTCGGTCACGTTGCCCTGCAGGGCGGTGAAGTCGGCCGAGGCCAGGCCGGACTGGCCGGACTGGCCGGACTGGCCGGACTGGCCGCGCAGCCCGGCGTAGATCTGATTGGCCCGGAAGCTGTTGTCGAAGAAGTTCTCCGAGGTGCCGATGTAGTACGGGTAGGACGGGCCCACCGGACGCTGGTTGGCGGTGGCCAGTACGTGCCCGGGCGGGTCGAAGACCTGGGGCACGGCCGCGTAGGGAACGACCCCGTCGATGTCGTCGGCCCCGGTGCCGGACAGCGGGAGCCAGGGGTCACCGTGCGCCACCTGAGGGTAGTAGCCGGCCGAGATCTCGCCGATGTGGCCCTGGTCGTCGGCGTAGACGAAGTTCTGGGTCGGTGCGTGCCAGCCCGCCAGCGCGGTGCGGAACTGGCTGAAGTCGCGGGCGGTGTTGATGCCGATCAGCGCGGCCAGATCCGGGGACGGCACGTTGCCCATCCAGTCCACGGCCATGGTCTGCCCGGTCTGGGTCATGATCGGCCCGTGCACGGTGACGTCCACGGTGAGCGAGACCGGGGAGCCGCCCCGGACCGGGATCGTGTAGTGCTCCCTGGTCATCGGCCGCCAGGCGCCCCGCCAGTAGTACCGGCCCGGGTGCCGGGAGCTGGTCTGCTCGGCGTAGAACAACGTGGCCTGGTTCTGGGTGTCCGTCAGCGACCAGGCGATGTGCTGGTTGTGCCCGATCAGCACGCCGGGCACGCCGGGCACGGTGACCCCGCTGATGTTCAGGCCCGGCGCGGAGAGGGCCGCCTCGTACCAGATGGACGGCAGGGTCTGCGGCAGGTGCGGGTCGCCGGCCAGCATGGCGCCCCTCCCGGCGACCGCGGGCCCGTTGGCCGCCCAGGCGTTGCTGTCCGGCTGCCGGTGGATCTCCCCGGCCGGCAGCCGGCTGGTCTCGGTGAGCAGCTGACCCGCCGCCGTGGTGATCGCCGCCGAATTCATATGGAAGGTTGGTCGCGTCGGGTCCGAGGCCGTGGCGGTGCCCGTGCTGACCGGGGCCGAGCTGGCCAGGTCGGCCGGTACCTGGGTCAGCCCGAGGTCGCGGTACGGGCCGGGGTCGAACGGGCTCTGCTGGTTGGGCGGGTTGACCGGGAACCAGGCCATGGTCCGGGCCTTACCGAGCGACTTCTCCAGCAGCGCGTAGTCCAGCGGGGTGGTGGTGAAGTCCAGCTCCTGGGTCAGCACACCCTGGACGACCAGGGAGTCCACCGGCGTCCAGTCCGAGGGGTAGACGCGGGTCAGGGAGAACTCGGCCGGCCAGTCGCCCTGGGCCCGGACCTGGGCGAGGTTGTCGTTGACGCCCTGGGCGAAGCTGAGCAGAGCCTGCCCGGCCGGGCTGGACCGCGGGGTCGCCGCCCATTCCCGCTGGGCGGTGCGCAGCAGGCCCAGCCGCAGCTCGAAACGGTCCGAAGCCAGCTCGCTGGGACCAGCCAGCTGGGCCAGCCGGCCCTCGCCCAGGCGCCGTTCGGAGTCCATCTCGGACAGGCGGAACCGGGCCTGCACGTAGCCGAGGGCCAGATAGGCGTCGTGGTCGGAGGCGGCCTGGATCGACGGCACCCCCTGCGCACTGAACGACACCGTGACCGGGTGCCGCAGACCGGTCAGGCGCAGGGTCTCCGGCCCCGGGAGCTGACCACCTGAGGCGGACGTCCACGCGCCCTGGCCGGGGTCCAGGGCCGCCCCCAGCGGGGGGATCGTCCCGAACCCGGCCGCCAGCACGAACAGCAGCAGGCCGGACACGGCGAGGGCGCCGACCACGTTGATGACGCGGCCGGCGCTGTACCGCCGACCGCGCCGCCGGACGATCCGCATCCGATGAAGTTATCCCAGGGGCGGCACCCGGTCCCGCCACGGGTGGGCCTCTTCGAGCTGGGCCGACAGGGAGATCAGGGTGGCCTCGTCCCCGATCCGGCCCGCCAGCATGACGCCGATGGGCAGGCCCGCGTCGTTCCAGTAGAGCGGCAGGTTGACCGCGGGCTGGCCGGTCAGGTTGTAGGAGGCGGTGAACGGGGTGAACCGCTTCTGGCGCTCGAAGTTCTCGGCCGGGTCGACCTCGGTGAACCAGCCGACCGGCACCGGCGGCGAGGCCAGGGTCGGGCTCAGGATCGCGTCGTAGCTGTTCATCAGGGCCAGCGCGGGCCGCAGCACGGCCTGCAGGACGGCCTGGGCGAAGATCAGCTCGCCGGCGTTGATGGCGAAGCCGCGCTCGCGCATGTAGCGGGTGAACGGCAGCAGCCGGTCCTCGCGGGCCGGATCGACCGGGGCCAGGGTGGCGTGGGCGTACCAGAGCGTCTCGAAGAACGGGACCACCTCCGGGCCGACCGGCAGCGTCACATCCTCCACCTCGTGCCCGAGCTGGCTGAGCAGCGTGCTGGCCTGCTCGTAGGCGGCCACGCAGTCCGGGTGCACCTCGGCCCCTTCGACCGGCGGGGTCAGGGTGCGGGCGATCCGCAGCCGGCCGGGGGCCCGGCGGGTGGCCCCGAGGAACGTCTCCCCGTCCGGCAGCGGGGGCAGCGTGTACATGTCGCCGGGGTAGTTGCCGCTCATCACGTCCAGCAGCAGGGCCGCGTCGGCCACGGTCCGCGCGATCGGGCCGTTCACGGCCAGGCCGAACAGGTCCGGCACGATCGGGCCCTCGGACACCCGGCCGCGCGAGGGCTTGATCCCGAACAGCCCGCACACGCTGGACGGGATGCGGATGGACCCGCCGCCGTCGCTGCCCTGGGCGGCCGGGGCCAGGCGCGCGGCCACCGCGGCGGCCGCGCCGCCGCTGGAGCCACCGGCCGACCGGGAAAGGTCCCAGGGTGTGCGGGCCGGCGGACCCATCTTGGTCTCGGTGTAACACGGAAGACCGAATTCAGGAGTGGCCGTCTTCCCGGTGATGACGCCACCCGCGGACCGGATCGCGGCCACGATGTAATCGTCATCGGACGCCACATTGTCCTCATACACAGCGGAGCCCAACGTCTGCCGCACGCCCGCCACCATGTTCAGATCCTTGATTGGTATCGGAACACCGAGGAGCGGCGGGAGAGCGGACGCGTCAGACGCGTCGCTAACCGTCTTTTCGGCGGCCCGGGCCTGCTCTTCCGCCAGTTCGGCCGACACCGTGTAGAAGGCGCCCACCTGGGCATTCAGCTCGTCAATCCGGTGCAGATAATGGCTGGTGACTTCCACCGGAGAAAGCTGGCCGGTACGGATGGCGGTGGCGAGGTCGATGAGCGTCAGTTCATGAATCTGCGGCATGTTACCAAATAGTAGACCGCACACCCCGGCCGAAAATATAAGCATCCCCCACTCAGAGTGAGATACACGTTCCGTAGCGGAATAATTGACTCAACGAGACGCCACTTGCGTTCCGCCTTTGTTCAGTTACTCTGAGCATGTGGAACAGATGACGTGGCATAATAAAAGCCACAGGTCATCGGCCCCATCGAACAAGCCGGGGCGCGACGGCGCGCGCCCGCCACATTCGTCTGACGCTGCCGGGCCGCCCGCGGACCCGGCCGTCGAGGGGCCGGCCGCCGACCCGCCTGAGACATCTGGCAGACTCGGCGCGCACGAGGCGTCCCATCCGCCCGGCCCACGCGACCCGTGGGATGGGCCGGATGCGCCCGTTCGACCTGATGTGCCTGGCCCCCGCGACGGGGCCCGCACCCCAGCCGACTCTGCCCCGGAGCACCCCACGTCCAGCACGCCCGCGCCCGGATCTTCCGATGGCGACGCCGGCTCGGGCTCGCCCGAGCCGTCCGGCCCCGCCGAAGGGTCCGCGCCGCCGCCCTCCGAGCCTCCCCCCGGGGCCCTGGCCAGCGAGCACGACAGTGCATCGCGCGCCGCCCGCCTGAACGCGGCGTTCCGGTCCGCGACCAGAAACGTCTGGCCGGGCACCGAGGACCGGCAGCCCACCGACTCGCAGGCCACAGCTCGGCAGGCCGGGGACCAGCCGGCCGAGCCGGACCCGGCCCCGCCCGCCGACCCGGGCCTGACCAGCTTCGGCCCGCTCGGCGCCGGGGCCCAGTTCAACCGGCAGATCTGGGAGCCGCGGCGGCTGCACCAGGTGCCGCACCTGCGGCGGCCGCAGAAGACCCCGGCGCCGCCGCCACCGCCGCAGGCTTCGGCGCCGCCGCCGCAGGCATCGGCCCCGCCGCCACCGCGGGCGAGTGCGCCTCCGCCGCCGCAGGCGAGTGCCCCGGCGCGGCCGGACGCTCCCCCACGGCGCCAGGACATCCCCATCAACCGGCCCGCCCTTCCGGCCGGCTCCGGCGGCTCCGGGCCGGGTCCGGACCAGCCCGAGGGGGCCGGTCCGCAGGCGCCCGGCGGCCGCAAGCGGCGCGAGAAGCGGGAGTCCGGCCGGGCCGCCCGGCACCGGCCCACCACGGGCCCGAGCTACGCGGCCACCAGCGACTACGACGGCACCGACCGCAAGGCGGACCGGGTCAAGGTCGGCGACCTGATGGCCGACAGCCGGATGCGGGTCTGGCGGCGACGGCTGCTGATCGCGATCGTGGCCGGGCTGGTGTTCGCGTTCATCTTCACCTGGCGGGCGGGCCTGACCGCGGCCGTGCTGGCCGCCATCGCCGACGTGATCTACCGGTCGCGGACCACCGCCTCGATGCCGCCCGGCGTCCGGCTGACTGGGGCCCAGCGGCGTACCCAGCGGCAGCTGGCCCGGATGGAGCGGTCCGGCTACCGGGCCCTGCACTCGCGGCCCATCCCGGGCAGCAAGGAGCAGATCGACCACTTCGTGGTCGGCCCGACCGGGGCCTACGCCATCGACTCCGAGGCCTGGAAGAAGGACCTGCCGATCCGGACCCGTAACGCCCGCCAGCTCTGGCACGGGCCGTTCAGCAAGAAGGACCGGCTGGAGCACGCCCGGTGGGAGGCCGGCCAGGCCAGCGAACGGCTCACCACGGCTCTGGGCCACGAGGTCTACGTCCGGCCGGTGCTGGCCGTGTACGGGCCCAAGGTGCCCTGGAACGTGGCCACCATCCGCGACGTGGACGTGTTCAACGGCGACCGGCTGAAGAAGTACCTGCGCCGCAACGCGCTGCTCAAGGACCGGCCCAAGCTGAGCAAGGACGAGGTCGAGCAGATCTACGCGGCGGCGGCCCGGGTGCTCCCGGTCAGCAATCCCGATCTGCACGCTCCGGTAGGCTGAGGAAACCTGCGAGCAGGGGCTTCCCTGCGCCCTTCAGCTGAACTTCGGAGATGACCGGTCATGCCACCGCTTCGGTCTCGCACTGTCACGCACGGCAGAAACATGGCAGGCGCCCGGGCCCTGATCCGGGCCACGGGCGTCGCC
>DASXJM010000650.1:0-33820 GCA_036497405.1 Streptosporangiaceae bacterium
CGGCCCGGTCAGCCGGGGCCCCCTCGACGGCCCGCCCGACCAGTGGGCCGAAGAGCTGGCCGGCCTGGCCCTGTCCGACGGCATCAGCACCTTCATCGTGGCCGCCGACGACCCCGACGACCTGCGCCGCTTCGCGGGCGAAGTCGCCCCCGCCGTTCGCGAACTGGTCGACGCCGAACGCGCCGCCGCCGCGGCCACCCCGCCAAGCTCGGCCATCCCGCCAGACCCGGCCACCCAGTCAGCCCCGGCCGTCACACTGACCCCACCGCCCTCAGAGGGCGCGTTCGCGGTCGTGCCCACCCCCGACGACGGGACCCGCCGCAGCGCGGCCCAGGTCTGGGACGAAGCCGGCCGGCCCGCCGGCCCGGCCCGTGACCCGGTCCGCACCTACACCCCGCGCCAGCAGGCCGAGGGCCAGCATCTGATCGACGTCCACGACCACCTGCGCGGCGAACTGGACCAGATCTACGACCTGATCGACCAGGTGGCGGCGGGAACCCTGGACGCCGGCGCGGCCCGGTCGGCCATCAACGAGATGACCATGCGGCAGAACAACTGGACCCTCGGCACCTACTGCGAGTCCTACTGCCGGGTCGTGACCGTGCACCACACCATCGAAGACCAGTCGATGTTCCCCTACCTGCGCCACCGCGACCCGCGGCTGACCCCGGTCATCGACCGCCTGCAGGCCGAGCACCGGGTCATCCACGACGTCCTCGACGGCGTGGACCAGGCCCTGATCGCGTTCGTCGCGGCCGGCCGCGACACCACCGCCCTGACCGGCCTCCGCCACGCCGCCGACCTGCTCAGCGACACCCTCCGGTCCCACCTGTCCTACGAGGAACGCGAACTGGTTGAGCCCATCGCCCGCCTCGGCCTCGGCTGAACCTGAGCCCGCCGCCCGAGCCCCTCCCTCCCAACCCCTAGCCACCTGTCCCGTCCGTCACAGATTTCACACCGTGAACAGGAGCCACACCGATCATGCCCACGCTCACCGTCATCGTCGGCTCGACCCGTCCCGGCCGGGCCGGCGGCCCCATCGCCGAGTGGTTCGTGGAGCGCGCCCGCGCCCACGGTGGCTTCGACGTCGAGGTGGCCGACCTCGCCGAGATCGGGCTGCCCCTGCTCGACGAGCCGAACCACCCGCGGCTGGGCCAGTACACCAAGCAGCACACCAAGCACTGGAGCGCGACCATCGACCGCGCCGACGCCGTGGTGTTCGTGACCCCCGAGTACAACTACGGCTACCCGGCCGCGATCAAGAACGCCATCGACTTCCTGCACCGGGAGTGGCGCGACAAGCCGGTCGGCTTCGTGTCCTACGGCGGCATCGCGGCCGGCACCCGGGCCGTGCAGCAGCTCAAGCAGGTCGTCACCACCCTGCGCATGGTGCCGGTGTTCGAGAGCGTGAACATCCCGTTCCACGCCCAGCACATCAAGGACGGCGCATTCGAGGCCAACGACCTGGTCAACCAGGCCGCCGACACCATGCTGGACGAACTGGTCCGCGTGGAGGCCGCGCTACATTCGCTGCGCACTCCCGCCGCCGCCGCGCAGTCCGCCTGACCCCTGCGTGTTAGCCTTCATCCATACACCACTGTATGGATGGAGGCCGGCCCGTGGCTCCTGCTCAGGTCCGCCAGGTTGATCCGCCCCCCGGCGTGCGGGCGCTCACCACGCTGCCCGCCCTCGACTACGCCGACGCCTTCACCGTCACCGGCGGCCCGGGGGAGTGCACGCCCGAGCAGTGGGCCCGGGCCATGCTGTCCCGCGCCCCGCGCCCGGTCCGGTTCAAGCTGGTGATGGGCTGGACCCTGCTCGGCCTGCGGCTGGGCCTCCGCCCGCCCGGCCAGCGCGTCCTCGGCTGGCGAATCCGCCAGCGCACCCCCGACCACCTGCTGCTCGCCGCCGGATCCCGCCTCGGCCTTCCCGCCGAGCTGCTATTCCGCCGCACCCCCGACGGCCTGCTCTTCGCCACCTTCGTCCGCCAGCGTTCCCGCCTGGCCCGCGTCCTCTGGCCCCGCATCATCCCCGCCCACCAGCGCACGGTCGCCGCCCTCCTCACCCACGGCGCCCGCCGCCTGTAACCCGGTGACGCGGTCCAGCCAGGCGATCAGCGCGGCGATGATCTCGGCGCGGTTGGTCTCGTTGAGGATCTCGTGCCGGGCGCCGGGGTAGGTGACCAGCGTGACGTCGGTCAGGCCGCCCTGCTTGAGCCGGTCTTCCAGCGGCAGCAGCAGGGCCAGCCCGCCGTTGACCGGATCCTGCTCCCCGGCCGCGATGTAGATGGGCAGGTCAGGCTTGATGTTGGCGACCTGGGCCGGATCGGCCAGCGCCCGCGCACCCTCGAACATCTGCCGGGCCGAGCGCGGGTCCAGGCCGAAGCCGCACAGCGGGTCGGCCACGTAAGCGTCCACGATGGCCTCGTCCCGGGTCAGCCAGTCGTAATCGGTCCGGGCCGGCGCGAACGGGGCGTTGAACATGGCCAGATCCATCGGCTGGTCCAGGTCGAGCGCGGCCTCCAGCAGGTCGATGACCGCGGTGCCGATCAGGACGGCCGCGTCAACCTCCCAGCTGTGACGGAGCAGGTACTGCTGGACCGCGAACGAGCCCATGCTGTGCCCCAGCAGCACCAGCGGCAGCCCCGGCTGTTCGTCCCGGACCCGGGCCCCGAGCGTGCCGATGTCGTCCACCAGGGCCGGCCAGCCACCGTCGCCCAGATCGCCGGGCTCGCTGATCACGCTGGCCCCGTGCCCCCGATGATCCTGCGCGTACACGACGTACCCGGCTTCGTTCAGCGCCGCCGCGACGTGCTCATACCGCCGCGCGTGCTCGCCCATCCCGTGCGTGATCTGCACCACGGCCCGCGGCGCCCCGGCCGGATCCCACCGGTACGCCGCGATCTGCGCCCCGTCCTCGCCAGCAAACGTGAAGGTATTCAACGTCATCGGGAACGTCCCTCCCACTCGGGTGGCCCGACGCTATCAGGGCCGCGACATCCCCCCAGCGGAGGCCACCACAGGGATGCATCCCCTTTGGGAACGCTTTTGTGCAGCATGTGCGTCAAAGCGTTCCCCAACCCACGCCCGGAACCGACGCCCCGACTCCAGGAATGAGCCCGCCGGCGGCCGGGTGCACGGCCGCCGGCGGGTCCGGCTCGGTGGAGGGGTCAGGCGTAGCTGCCCACCGAGCTGGCTTCAGAGTTGGCCTCCCGGGCCAGAATGAACGCGGTTCGCAGGACCTTCTTGTCGACCTTGCCGACCGTGGTGTACGGGAGGCGATCGGTGATCGTGAACGACTGCGGCCGGTACAGCTCGCCCAGCTCGCGGACCACCGCGGCGCGGATCTCGGCCAGGGCGGCCGGGTCCAGGTCGGCGCCGTCCTGGGGGACCAGGAACACGTGCACGGCCTCGCTCAGCACGGGGTCCGGCACGCCGACCGCGGCGGCCTGGCGAATGGCGGGCAGCGTGGACAGGAAGTCGTCCAGCAGTCTGGAATACACGTTGTCGGACGTCCGGCCGGTGACGATGATGTCGCGGGACCGGTCGACCAGGTAGAAGTAGCCTTCGTCGTCCCGGTAGCCGAGGTCGCCGGAGCGGGCCCACTCGCCGTCCTTGAGCTCGCGGGTGCGTTCGGGGTCGCGCCAGTAGCCTTCGGTGACCATGGCGCTGCGGATGTACAGCTCACCGATCCGGCCTGGCTCGGTGATCACCCCGTGCTCGTCGCGCAGTTCGATCTCGATGCCGTTCCCGGGCTTGCCGCAGCTCTGCAGGACGTGCGGCCGCCGCGGGTCATGCTCTTCCGGCCAGAGCTCGGTGACCAGGCCGGTCTCGGTGGCCCCGAAGACCTGGTGCATGACCGGCCCGAACACCTCGATGGCCTGCAGCAGCCGGGCCGGCGCGGTCGGCGCGCCCAGGTAGTAGATCGAGGCCAGGTCCGGGAAGCCCACCTCCGGGCAGTCCGGGTGGTCGAGCAGCTCATACAGCATGGGCGGCACCACGACCAGGTCGGTGATCTTCTCCGCGGCCAGCGCCCGCAGTGTCCGCCCGGCGTCGAAGGTTTCGCCGGGCATGAGCACCACGGTGTAGTCGGCGAACAGCACCATGAGGGTGGCGAAATGCCCGCTGACGTGGGACAGCAGCGTTCCGGCCAGCAGCCGCGGGTCGGCCGCGTCGCTGCCGTGGGTGCCGGCCGCCTTGACGATCCGCTCGTAGAAACCGTGCCCGTGGGGCACCAGCTTGGGCTGGCCGGTGGTCCCGCCGGTGTAGAACAGCGTGACCACCGAGCTGGCCGGGGCCACGTCCCCCGGGGCCAGCTCGGCCAGCGGGCTGGCCCCGGCCAGGAAGTCCGTTACCCCGTCGGCCGGGCCCAGGCTGCAGGTGGCCACCTGGGTCTCGCGGGCCAGCTCGGCCGCCCGCCCGGTGAAGGCCGGATCGAAGATCAGCAGCTTGACGTCAGCGCGTTCTATGAACGACCCCAGCTCGCCGTTGCCCGGCTCGGGCGGCACGAAGACCAGGCGGCCGCCCAGGAAGTGCACGGCCAGCGTGAGCAGCAGGGTCTCCGGCGTGTTCACGCTGAACAGCGCCACCCCGTCGTCCTGGTCCACGCCCAGGTCGATGAGCGCCCCCGCGTACCGCAGCACCAGGTCGTGCGCCTCCCGCCCGCTGATCCGGCGCTCCCCGTACACGATCGTGTCCCGCGCCCCGCGGGCGGCCAGCCGCGCCAGCAGCTGCCCGGTGTAGTTGTCTTCCGATGTCGCCTGCCGTGACCCGGCCATCAAATATCCCCGTCTCGTCGCGTGACGAGCCCGCCCGGGCACCCCCGTACCCCTTGATCGACGCGGCCCGCCCCTGCCTGAAGCTGACGAGCCGAATCTAGGAACCCGGCATTGATGTCCGATTGACGCGATATGAACGCGCTCTGAGCGCTGCGCCTTCAGGTGCTGCGTCTCAGGCGCTGCGCCGCCGGTTGAGGCGGATGCGGCGCTTCAGGGCGGTGCGGGGCTCGTCCAGCGCGACGGCGGCGGCGGGCAGGGTTGGCCGGGGACGCCGGGGCTCCCGCACGCCCGCCCGGGGCGGCCGGTGCCCTCGGTGCGTCAGCCGATCGAACAGCAGCCGCAGCCGGGCGGCCAGCGCACGCCACATCTCCGGCACCGGGTTTCGCGTCATATCTTGAGTATGCGCCCGGCCGCCTGATTCTGGAAGAGAGTTCGCGCGCGGTGAACCAACAACCAGGCCGAGGCGTCTAATGGGTACGCTCAGTGATTGGAGTCTATCTATGGGTTACCGGACGCCTTCGAAGCTCCGCACGCCACGTAAGCCGATAGTGCCCCGATCCTGGCTGATCGCCGCCGGCGCCCTGGCCGCCAGCGTCGCTATCCCGGCTGCCATCACGCCCACGGCAGCGGACGCCGCGACCACCCCCGTCGTCTCGGCCAACGTGGCCGGGTGGAGCCACCTCAGCGTCCGGCCCGCGTGGATATTTATCGGCGAGGGCGGCTCGCCGGAGGCACACATCGGTCACTGGTCCACCTGGGACAAGGGTGAACCGAGCCCGCACGCGACCGCGAACGCCACCCTGTGGACCGACAACTGCCTCCCGAACTGTGCCCAGGGTCACGAAACCGCGCACCGCCTGGTGATCACGCTCTCGGTGGTGAAGACCCACCGTGGGGTGCGCTACTACTCGCGGATGAGCTGGTACACGCCGGGTTACCGGCTGCCCGGCGCCCACACCAGTACCGTGGTCATGCACTTCGGTACCGGTAGCTCGCCCTTCTGGCACTGACTCGGGCCGGCTGGCGTCACTCCTCCTTGAGCAGGCCGAGGTCGCGTAGGCTCTCGGCGGTCTCGACGATCGTGGTCCCGGCCGGGCGCGGGCGCCAGCCGAGCTCGGCCTTGGCCCGGTCGTTGTGGATGATCAGCCGGGCCGGCTCGGGCCCGGGCGCTTCTTCGGCCGGTACCCGCCGGGCCAGCGGGCCCAGCCGGTCGCGCAGGACCCCGGCCAGTTCCAGGAAGCTGATGGTGGGCCCGTCGGCCAGGGCCAGGAACCGCTGGCCGGCCGCCCCGGGCGCGGCCATGGCCCGGAGCTGCAGGTCGGCCACGTCGCGCACATCGGCCACCCCGAACCGCTGGCGGCGCACCACCGGCATGGCCCCGTCGAGCATCGCCTTGACCAGTTGCAGCGACGAACGCGCCTGCGCGGTCAGGGTCGGGCCGAGGATGAAGGTGGGGTTGACCGAGACCAATTCGGTGCCGCCGCCCTCGCGGCCGATGAAGTCCCACGCGGCCCGCTCGGCGATCACCTTGGACAGCGGGTAGGCCGGGAGCCCGGGCGTGTCCGGGTCGGTCCAGTCGGTCTCGGTGTACTCCGCGCCCGGCTTGGGGGAGTAGCCGACCGCCGCGAACGACGAGGTCAGCACGACCCGGCGCGCGCCCGCGTCCCGCGCCGCCCGCAGCACGCGCAGCGTGCCGTCCCGGGCGGGCCCGACCACCTCATCGCGGTCCTCGGACTGGATCATGGGCGAGGCGGTGTGATGGACCTCCGGGCAATCCGCGGCCGCGGCCGCCCAGCCGTCGTCGGCCAGCAGCCCGGCCGCGACCACCTCCAGCCCGCGGTCGTCGGCGCCACCGCGGCGCACGGCCGCGCGCACCTCGTCCTCGCGATCGGGGGAGCGGACCACCGCCCGCACCTCCCGGCCGTCGCGCAGCAGCGCGGCAATCAGTTGCGTGCCCAGATATCCGGACCCGCCGGTCACCAGCACCCGGCTCATCGCAGCACCTTCTCCAGACGGGGGTACATGTCGCGCACCCGCAGGTTGGCCTCGGCTTCGGCCGCGGCGTCGCGGCGATCGCGGGCATCCCACAACGCCGCCTTCTTCTGCAGGTACTCCAGGTGCACCCGCAGCATGGCGAGCTGGGCTTCGACCCGCTCAGCGTGCCGCAGCAGCAGATCACGCTGCTCACCGGCGGCCTCCGGTCCCCGCGCGCGGTTGGCCTGATAGGTCCGCATGTCCTCGATGCTGACGCCCATCGCGCGCAGGCAGGCCAGCGCCTGCAGCGTGTCGAGGTCCTCGTCGTGGTAGCGGCGGTGCCCGCTGCGTTCGTCCCGGGCGACCGGGCCGATCAGCCCGATCTCCTCGTAGTAGCGCAGGGTCGGCTCGCTCAGCCCGCTGCGCCGGGACACGTCCTGGATGGTCAAGGTCGCCATGGCCTCAGCGAACCAGACCTCAAGCGCTTGAAGTCAAGCGTTATGAGCTGGCGTTTCTCCCCGGTTCAGGCGGGTAACTCCTGACCTCGCGCCGAATGAGCACGCTGAGCGGGGGAACGCCGGGATGAACGGCCAGGGACGTCCTCCGCACGAGGTTCGCTGGGACGACGTGGCCGGGCGCCGGGTACGCAGCTTGCGCGCCAGCCGGCCAGGCCAGGACTATGCCGGCCGGCCGCGGGTCGTGCTGGTACCCGGTCTCGGCACGCTGGGCTATCTCATCAGCACCTTGCACGGCTGCTCGGCGTGGAGCCAGGCGACTCTGCTGGACGTACCCGGGTTCGGCCACCGCCGGCCACTGTCCAGCGCCCCGGTCCTGCCGGACGTGGCCGCCCTCACCGCCGAGTGGCTGCGGTCGGTGTGCGACGGGCCTGCCGTGCTGGTCGGCCACTCGACCGGGGCCCAGGTGGCCCTGCACGCCGCCCGCGCGGTGCCCGACCGGGTGGCGGCCCTGATCATGGCCGGGCCGACCTTTCCGCCGTCGCTGCGGACGCTGGCTCCGCTCGCGCCTGCGATCCTGCGGGACCTGAGGTACGAATCCCCTCGCCTGATCTCGGTTCTCTGGCCCTACTTCGTCCGGGGCGGCCCGATCTCGATGCTGCGTTTCATTCGTTCCGCGCAGCGCGACCGCCCTGAGGACCTGATCACATCGGTCAGAAGTCCCGTCACCGTGATCCGCGGTGAACACGACGCGTTCTGCCCCGCCACCTGGGCTGGCCGGCTGGCTGCTTCGGCGCCGGACGGCCAGCTGGTCACGGTGCCCGGCGCACACGACTTTCCGTACCGGCACGGCGGTCTGACCGCGGCCATAGCGGCTCAGCTCAGGACCGTCTGAACCGGGGTCTGCAGCGGGAAGTGGCAGGCGGCGTCGTGGCCGCGGCCGAAGGGGCGCAGGGGTGGTTCTTCGGCCGCGCACAGGTCCTGGGCTCGCGGGCAGCGGGTCCGGAACCGGCAGCCGGACGGCGGTCGGACCGGGCTGGGCAGCTCGCCGGTGACGGCCGGGCCGGACTTGGCCCGCTCGGTCGCCGGGTCCGGCACCGGGATCGCGCCGATCAGCCCGGCCGTGTACGGGTGGGCGGTCCGGGCGTAGACGTCGTCCCGGGACCCCAGCTCGACCAGCTTGCCCAGGTACATGACCCCGATCCGGTCGGCCAGGTAGCGGACCACGGTCAGGTCGTGCGAGATGACCACGTAGGTCAGCCCGTGGTCGGCCTGCAGCCGCTTCATCAGGTTCAGGACCTGGGCCCGGATCGAGACGTCGAGCGCGCTGACCGGCTCGTCGGCCACGATCAGCCGGGGGTTCAGGGCCAGCGCCCGGGCCAGCCCGATCCGCTGCCGCTGGCCGCCGGAGAACTCGTGCGGGTACCGCTCCACCGCGCTGGCGGGTAGGCCCACCTCGGCCAGCAGTTCCAGCACCCGGTGGCGGCGGTCCGGGCGGTGGCCGGCGTGCTGCACGGCCAGCGGCTCGGTCAGGATCGATCCCACCCGCATCCGCGGATCCAGCGAGGCCAGCGGATCCTGGAACATCAGCTGCAGGTCCCGCCGCTGGCGGCGCAGGGCCCCGCCGTGCAGCCGGGCCAGGTCCACCCCGTCCAGCCGGACGTCACCGGCATCGGGCTTCTCCAGCGCCACGATCATCTTGCCCACCGTGGTCTTGCCGCAGCCGGACTCGCCGACCAGGCCGAACGTGGACCCGGCCGGTACCGAGAACGACACTCCCGACGCGGCGTGCACGGCCGCGACCTTTCGCCGCAGCACTGCGCCCGACGTAACCGGATACTCCTTGATCAAATTTTGAAGGTCGAGTAGTGGCTCCCGGTCCGGTTCCGCGCCCTTGGCGGCGGGGGCCTCGGGAGCTCCCGTCGAGCCCGGAACCGGCGCCAGCGGCAGCGGCCCGTCCACCGGATGCCAGCAGGCGAACCGATGCTCCCCTTCGACCCCGGAAAGGGGCGGCTCCTCGGCCCGGCACTTTTCGGTGGCGTACCGGCAGCGGGCCGCGAACCGGCACCCGGGCGGGGGATCGGCCAGGTCCGGGGGCAGGCCGCCGATGGCCTGCAGCGGCTGGGCCGGATTCTGGCTGAGCCGGGGGATCGAAGCCAGCAACGCCTGGGTGTAGGGATGCCGCATGCCCGCGAACAACGGCCCGGTCCCGGCCGTCTCCACGATCCGGCCCGCGTACATCACGCTGACCCGGTCCGCGTGCCCGGCGATGACCCCCAGGTCGTGGGTGATCAGCAGCAGGGCCATGCCCAGCCGGTCCTTGAGCCCGGCCAGCAGGTCCAGGATCTGGGCCTGGATGGTGACGTCGAGCGCGGTGGTCGGCTCGTCGGCGATGAGCAGCCTGGGCTCGCAGGCCAGGGCCATGGCGATCATCACCCGCTGGCGCAGGCCGCCGGACAGCTGGTGCGGGTAGTTGTCCACGATCTCCCGCGGCCGGGGCATGCCGACCAGGGCCAGCACCTCCAGCGCCCGGTCCCGGGCCGCGGCCCGGGAGGCCCCGCGGTGCTGCCGGACCGGCTCGGCCACCTGGTAGCCCACCGTTTTGGTCGGATCCAGGGAGGTCAGCGGGTCCTGGAACACCATGGCTAGGTCGTTGCCGCGGATCTGGCGCAGCTGGTCCGCCCGCAACGCGGTCAGGTCGTGCCCGCCGAACATCACCGAACCCCCGGTGACCGCGCCGCCGGGCGGCAGCAGGCCCATGACCGCCAGCGCGGTCATCGATTTGCCGCTGCCGGACTCACCGACCAGGCCGAGGGTCTCACCGGCCGCCACGTGCAGGTCGACATTCCCGGCCGCGTACACCGTGGTGGTCGGCAACGTAATGGTCACCGACAGGTTCCGTACGTCCAGGACCGGTTCCATTGCGCCTGTCTATCCAATTCCTATTAATTTGACCAGTATGGTGGGCATATTGAAGGATGACCCAACAACAATCATCATCATGGGTGGGGGATGTGAACGAAAGGGCACACATGAGCAAGTTTCCCCGGGTCGTCCGGGTTCCCCGGGCCGTTGCGCTGGCCGTGCTGGCCGTGGCGGTGGTCGTTTCCGCGTGCAGTTCCGGTCATGGTTCGGGTGGCTCCGCGGCCGGCAAGCCGAAACAGGGGGGCACCGTCACCGTCGGCTGGCCCGAGGCTCAGCCCAACTTCATCTTCCCGTTCCCGCCCGCCACCAATACCGACGGCTACAACGAGAACCTGTACGAGTACCTGTGGCCGAACATCAGCTACGACGGCGACGGCGCCCAGTCGGCGGTCGATCCGGCCAAGTCGCTGTACAGCTCGCTGAAGTTCAGCAACGGCAACAAGACCGTGACCATGGTGCTGAAGAGCTGGAACTGGTCGGACGGGAAGCCCGTCACGGCCCGGGACTTCAGCTTCACCTACAACCTGCTCAAGACCAACTACCAGAACTGGATCAACTACATCCCGGGCACGTTCCCGACCGACGTGAAGTCGGTGAGCATCTCGGGCCAGCACACCGCGGTGATCAACCTGACCACGCCGACCAACCCGGCCTTCTTCGCCGACGACGTGCTCAACAACGTGCCGCTGATCCCGCAGCACGCCTGGGACAAGGAGTCGGTGTCCGGCGCGGTCGGCAACTACGACCAGACCGCGTCCGGGGCCAAGGCGGTCTACACCTTCCTGCAGAAGGAAGGCAGCCAGATCAGCACGTTCACCACCAACCCGCTGTGGAAGGTGGTCGACGGGCCCTGGACCCTGTCCACCTTCAACAGCGATGGCTCGCTGTACGGATACGTGCCCAACAAGCATTACTCCGGCCCGGACAAGCCGCACCTGGCCAAGCTGCTCAACCAGTCGTTCACCACGTCCACCGCGCTGATCGACGCGCTGCGGTCCGGGAACTCGGTTCAGGTCACGTCGCTGCCCCTGGACGACGTCAACCAGCTCGGCCAGCTCAAGGCGGCCGGTTACTCGTCGGCGACGCGGGCGGTTCCGGGGGTGGCCGGAATGGAGCCGAACTTCTACAACGCCCAGGTCGGCGCGGTCTTCCGGCAGCTGTACATCCGCCAGGCCATGGAAGAACTGATCAACCGCCCCCAGTTGGTGGCCAAGGTCTACAACGGCTACGCCGACCCCGGCAACGGGCCGGTCTCGGTCAAGGCGTTCCCCTCCTGGGCGTCCCCGCTGGAGAAGTCCGGCGGCCCGTACCCGTACCAGCCGTCGGCGGCGATCGCGCTGCTCAGGGCGCACGGCTGGAAGGTGGTGCCGAACGGGGTCTCCACCTGCGCCCAGCCCGGCTCCGGGGCGGCGCAGTGCGGGGCCGGCATCAAGGCCGGGCAGCGGCTGGAGTTCCAGCTGGCCTACGGGTCCGGGACGACCACGGTCGACGAGGAGAACGCCGCCGTCCAGTCCTCGGAGAAGCAAGCCGGGATCAAGCTCGACCTCAAGGCCGAGCCGTTCAACACCCTGGTCGGGACGATCGGGGCCTGCACGGCCAAGAGCCACGCCCAGAACTGCGGCTGGCAGATCGTCGAGTTCGGCTACGACCCGTTCGGGCTCTACCCGGCCGACAACGGCGTGTTCGCCTCGGGGGGGTCCAGCAACCTGGGCGGCTGGGCCGACCCGAAGACCGACCGCCTGATCGCCGCCACGTTGCAGGGCTCCAGCAGCGCAGCCTTCTTTCAGTATGAGGACTACGTGGCCCGGCAGCTTCCGTTCCTGTGGCTGCCCCTGCGGGAAGGCCTCCAGGTGTACAAGAGCAACCTGGCCGGGGTCGTCCCGCTGAACCCGTTCTCCGGCGGGGAGAACTTCGAAGACTGGTCGCTCACGAAGTGACCTGGTATCTCGTCCGGCGGGTGGGTCAGGCCGTGGTGGTCGTCATCGGCCTCATGGTCCTGACCTTCCTGCTCATTCACCTGGAACCGGGTAGCGTGGCCCGGTCGGTGCTGGGGCTCAAGGCGACGCAGAACCGGATCGCGATCTTCAACGCCACCTACGGGCTCAACCAGCCGCTGTACAAGCAGTTCTGGGCCTACCTGGACCAGGTGGCCCACGGGAACCTCGGCACCTCGTACTACCTGCAGCAACCGGTGTCGACCCTGTTCACCCAGCGGCTGCCCCGGGACCTGCTGCTGCTCGGCTCCTCGACCGTGCTGGCCCTGCTCATCTCGCTGCCGATGGGCATCTACCAGGCCGTCCGGCGGGGCGGGTTCGCCGACATCACGCTGAGCACGGTGTCGTTCACGCTGTACTGCATGCCCGCCTTCTGGCTGGCGGTCATGCTGGTGGCGGTGTTCGCGGTGCAGACCCACGTGTTCCTGCCCGAAGCGCCGTCCGGCACGTCGATCGGGTCGGCCCTGGCCCAGCCGCGGGCGCTGGCCCTGCCGGTGCTGACCCTGACCCTGATCCAGGTGGCCGGGTTCAGCCGGTACATGCGGGCGTCGGCCATCGACACCCTGGCCCAGGAGTTCCTGCGGGTGGTCCGGGCCAAGGGCCTGCCCGAGCGGCTGGTCCTGTCGCGGCACGTGCTGCGCAACTCGCTGCTGCCGATCGTCACCGTGGTCGGGTTGTCCCTGCCCGGCCTGGTCACCGGGGCCATCGTGGTCGAGGAGGTCTTCAACTACCAGGGCATGGGACTGCTGTTCTACGACGGCGCCACCCATCACGACTTCCCGGTGCTGCTCGGCTCCACGCTGATCGTGGGCGTGGCCACCGTGATCGGCAACCTGCTGGCCGACGTCGCCTACGGAATCCTCGACCCCCGGGTGCGCTATGTCAGCCGCTGAGACCGAGCCCGCCAGCCCCGGTGCGGTCGGCAGCGGTACCCGGCCCGAGGCCGAACGGCCGGGCCAGCGCTGGTCCTGGCGGCTGATCCTGGGCGCGTTCGCCCGCAACTGGCAGGCCCAGGCCGGGCTGGCCGTGGTGGTGCTGCTGGTCCTGTTCTGCTTCGCCGGCCCGCTGTTCTACCGGACCAATCAGGTCACCGTCCACCTGGACCTCAAGGACATCGCCCCCGGCGCCCGCTATCCGCTCGGTACCGATGACACCGGCTTCGACGTGCTCGGACGGCTGATGGTGGCCGGGCAGTCCTCGCTGGAGCTCGGGTTCGCGGTGGCCATCGCGACCACGGTCCTCGGCACCGCCTACGGGGCCATCGCCGGGATCGCCGGCGGCGTGGTCGACGCGGTCATGATGCGGGTCGTCGACACCCTGCTGGCCATCCCGTGGCTGGTGCTGCTGCTGATCCTGGTCAACTACCTGACCCCCGACCTGTGGACGATCATCGCCCTGCTGTCCATCTTGTCCTGGCTGGGGGTGGCCCGGCTGGTCCGCGGCGAGGTGATCTCGCTGCGGACCCGCGACTTCGTGCTGGCCGCCCGGACCATGGGCAGCACCTCGACCCGGATCATGTTCCGGCACCTGATCCCCAACGCCATGGGGGTCATCGTGGTCAGTGCCACGTTCAGCATCGCCGACGCTATCCTGGCCCTGTCCACGCTCAGCTTCCTGGGCCTGGGCCTGCCGCCGCCCCACGCCGACTGGGGCTCCATGCTCACCGGCGGCCTCAACGACCTGTTCAACGGCTACTGGTGGCTGGTCTACCCGCCCGCGGTGATCCTGATCGTCACCATCATCGCGTTCAGCCTGATCGGCGACGCCCTGCGCGACTCCCTCGACGTCCGCCTCCGCCGCCACTGACCGCGCGCCTTACGTGATTTGCGATGCCTGGGCCGCTAGCTTTCTGGGTAAGTAACGGAATGTCGGGATAAGCGGGACAAGGGAGTAAGAGCCATGCGTAGGTTCTTGCGGATCAGCGTGGCTCTGGCCGGTGGCCTGACGGCAGCCTCCGCCACGCTCATGGCGGTGGTGCCCGGGGTGGCATCGGCGGCCACGCAGACACCGAAGGTCACGACAGCGAAGGCGGCGCCGGCCCGCGCGGCGTCACCGGCCTACGTGCCGGCCCGGCGCACGCTGAGCGCCGGCATGAGCGGCAACGACGTCCGGGCCCTTCAGACGCGGCTGACCCAGCTCAAGTACTTCCCGGGCGCGGTCGACGGCCAGTTCAGCTCCAACACGCTGGAAGCGGTCTGGGCCTTCCAGGAGGCGCAGGGCCTGAGCGCCGACGGCGCGGTCGGTCCGCAGACCGAGCGCGCGCTGGTCAGCCCGCACGCCCCGGCGTCGCGCTACCCGCACGGTGGCTCGCTCCGGGTCGAGGTCAACCTCACCCGCCGGTTCCTGGTCCTCTACCAGAACAACCGGGTCGCCCTGGTCACCCACGTCTCGGCCGGGGGCGGCTACTACTACTGCAGCACCAACGGCTGCGGGCATGCCATCACCCCGACCGGCCACTACACGGCCCACTCCTTCATTCCCGGCTGGGTCAAGGTGCCGCTGGGCGAGATGTACAACCCGGTGTTCTTCATCGGCAGCGCCTACGCCATCCACGGCGACACCTACGTCCCGCTGCAGCCCGCCTCGCACGGCTGTGTGCGCATCCCCATGGACGTGGCCAACTTCTTCCACACCATGGTCAACACCCACGACACCCCGGTCTACATCTACTACTAGGCAACCCCGGGCGGTCTTGTTACGTTGAGCCCGGGTGGCCGTTTTGTCCGCGGCGGCCCGGGGCGGGGGATTGCGCGATGTCGGAAGAGCGAATGGCCGGGCTGGTCCAGGACGCACTGGCGGCGGCCGGGGTCAACGACGAGGTGCTGGCGGCCGGCCAGTTCAACCCCCGGGGCCAGACCGGCGGCCTGTTCGCCGGCGGCCTCGCGGGTGCCGAAGGCGGCGGATTGCTCGGGGAGGCGGCCGGGGCCATTGGCCTGGGCGCCGGTTCGCTGGCCGGGATGCGCGCGGCCGGGGCCCGTTCCGGACTGCCGGACAAGATGCTGGTCGGCGTCACCGCCACCACGGTGTACGGCTTCGCCGCGCCGACCCGGCACAGCCCGCCCACCGCCCTGGTCTTCCAGGTCCCCCGGGCCGGCCTGACCGTCCAGGTCCACCAGCGGGTCAACGTGCGCGTGCTGGAACTGATCGATGAGGCCAGCGGCTCCCGCATCGAACTGGAGGGCAACCGCCTGCCGGTGACGCACTCCCAGGACGTCATCGCCGCCCTCAGCCGCTTAAGCCCATGACCGCGATCACCATCGACGGTACCCAGGGCGGCCGGGTCTTCGACGGGGTCGGGGCGCTGTCCGGTGGGGGCAACTCGGTCCAGCTGATCAGCTACCCGGAACCGCAGCGCGGCGACATCCTCGACTACCTGTTCAAGCCGGGGACCGGGGCGGCCCTGCAGATCCTCAAGGTCGAGATCGGCGGCGACTCGTTCTCGTCCTGCGGGGCCGAGCCCAGCCACCAGCACCGCCGGGGCGACCTCAACCCGAACGGCGGCTACGAGTGGTGGCTGATGCGCGAGGCCAAGGCGCGCAACCCGGCCATCCGGCTCTACGCGCTGGCGTGGGGCGCGCCCGGCTGGATCGGCGGCGGGAACTTCTGGTCCCCGGACATGATCGGCTACCTGGTCAGCTGGCTGGATTGCGCGGCCGGCCAGGGCCTGGTCATCGACTACCTCGGCGGCTGGAACGAAGAGGGCTTCGACGCCGGCTGGTTCAAGTCGCTGCGGAAGGCCCTCGACGCGGCCGGGCACACCGGGACCACCATCGTCGCGTCCGACAAGGATCCCTTCGACTGGACGATCGACGGCACCTACCGGCACGACGTGCCGTGGGCCATCGCCGAGAACATGGCCACCGACAGCGACCTGAAAGCGGCGATCGGTGTGCTCGGCGCCCATGACGTGGGCTCGTACCCGACCACGGGGATGCAGTGCTGGTCGACCCCGGCCGCGGTGGCCTCCGGTAAGCCGCTGTGGCACAGCGAGATCGGCGCGATGCCGGGGGCGGACGGCTCGGCGATGATCCGGTCCGTGATCCGCGGCTACCTCGACGCCCAGCTCACCGCCACCATCCAGTGGCCCTTGATCGCCACGCAGCCGCCGGGCCTGTACTACCTGGACCGGGGCCTGCTGTGGGCGGCCGAGCCGCGCTCGGGCTACTACCTACCCAAGGCCATGCTCGGCGTCATCGCCGCCGTCACCCAGTTCACCGAGCCGGGCTGGCTCCACATCGACCGCGCCTGCGGGTACCTGGGCGGGGCCCGGGCCAACGGTTCCTACCTGGCCCTGCGAGCGCCGGACGGCACGGCCTGGAGCCTGATCGCCGAGACCACCACGGCCACCGCGGAACAGGACATCTCCGTGACCGTCCAGGGCGGCCTGCCCGGTGGCACCGTCCACGTCTGGCGGACCAGCCCGGCCTCGGCCAGCCCGGCCGACTGGCTGCTGCGCGGGCCCGACATCACCCTCGACGCCAACGGCGGCTTCAGCTTCGGCTGCCTGCCCGGCTACGTCTACAGCTTCACCAGCACCACCGGCCAGGGCATCGGGACCCCGGCCATCCCGGCCCGCCAGCCGTTCCCGCTGCCCTACTCCGACCCGTGGACCGGGACGGCCGCCGCGGCCGGGACGATGCCGGCCTACCTGGCCCCGCAGGACGGCAGCTTCGAGTTCGGGCCCGCCGCCGACGGCTCCGGCGGCTACGTGGTGGGCCAGGCCACGCCCCAGCGGCCCATCTTCTGGCATGCCCGCGACCAGGCCGGGCACCGTTTTCCCTACGCCATCATCGGCGCCGACGGAATGGCCGCCGACTACCAGGTCGGGGCCAGCGTCTGCTTCACCGCCAGCGGCCAGTCCGGCGGCCTGGTCGCCCGGTTCAGCCGCCAGGGCGGCCAGATCTTCAACTTCCGCGGCTACATCCTGGATTTCGGGTCCGCGGGCGGCTGGTGGCTGACCAAGAACAGCATGAGCATCGGCAACACCGTGCTGGCCCACGGCTCCGGACCAGCGCCTCAGCCAGGGGAGTGGACCCCGCTCGCGCTCCAGGTCCGGGACACGACGATCACCGCCTGGGTCGGCGGCCAGCCGGTGGCCACGGTCACCGACGAGGACCCCAACTACGCCACCGGCATCCCCGGCATCGAGACCGACGCCTTCCGCGGCACCTGGTCACCCACCCAGTTCAAAGACTTCTCGGTCATCACGAGCTGACCCGCCCCGCGGGCCGCGGTCACGTCGTGCTTCCGGGCCAGACCTGGATGACGCGACCGGCCGCCGCGAGGATCAGGTCCGCGTCGATGCTGACCCGGGCTTCGCTGATGCCCAAGGCCGGCCACCGGCAGCTGAATTCCAGCGGTCCGCTGGGCGGCAGCGGCCAGGCCCACCAGCGCCGCTGGCTGTAGTGCGACGTCGCGCCGCCGCCGGCCGGCCCCAGGAACGGCTCGGCCGGCTCGGTGTCCCGGCCGGGCCAGCCGCCGTCGACCACCCGGCCGTCGGAGAGCCGCAGGCTGATCTCGAAATCGCCGTGGGCCGCGAACGGTTCCTGGTCCCAGCCCGGGGTGTCCGGCCGGATGAGCTGGGTCACCACGAACTCGAACCCGTTGCTGAAGGCGGCCAGGCCCGTGATCGCGACCGCGGCCCGGCCGGGCTGGCCGAACATCAACGTGTCGACCGGCACCAGGCCGGGAAATTGGGTCTGCGGCAGCCCCCACGCAGGGGGCGCGCTGGGCTGCAAGCGGGGCCTGCGGGCCAAAGGGTCTCGTGCTCGGCGGCGAATGCGCATGACCTCAGCCTTGACCCTTCGCCGTCCCGGGGCAATGTTCGGTTCGCCATCCCCGGCTGGTCAACGCGGTCTAGCATGCCGTTCGAGCTGATCCGGCGGCTCCGGGGACAGCTGGCATGGGGAGGACGCGGTTAGTGGCTCGTCTGGCGATCACGAAGGACGTCCTGTCGGCCTTCGCCAAGCTGGACAAGAGCGTCCAGATCGCGGTCCAGTCGGCCATCACCGGCTTCGCCGGCGGCCAGGACGGCCAGGCGTCCCTGGAGAAGGTGCCCGGCAGCCTGGATGACCGGATTCGCCTGCTGCGCGTGGACGGCGCCTGGTACGGCGCCGTGCTGGTTCCGGATGACGGCGACACTTACTGCCTGCTCACGGTCCTGCCGCGGGACCAGGCGGCCCGGTACGTCACCAGCCACCGCGTCACCGTCAACCAGGCCACCGGCATGCTGGAAGTCTCCAACCCGGTCGCCCTGCGGAAGGTGGAGCCGGCCCTGCAGGCGATGGCGGGCCCGGCCGACGACCGGCGGCTGTTCGCCGACGTCAGCGACGCCGACCTGGCCCGCCTGGGGATCGAGACCGGCGTCCTGGCCCTGGTCCGGCTCCTGGTCAGCGAGGCCGATCTGGACGCGCTCCAGTCCATGCTGCCGGCGGCTCAGTACACCGCGCTGCACGCCCTGGCCAGCGGGATGACGGTCGCCGAAGCCCACGCCGAAGCCGAAGCCCACGCCGAAGCGGCCCAGCTCGCGGGCGGCGGTCCCGCCGATCAGCGGTTCGACCCCGACGATCTGGTCTCGGCCATGGAACGGTCCCCGGGCCAGATCGCGCTGGTGCCCGGCCAGGAGGAGTTGCAGGACATCCTGGCCCATCCCTTCGCGGCCTGGCGGACCTTCCTGCATCCGAGCCAGCGCCAGGTGGCGTTCCGGCCCAGCTACAGCGGCCCCGCCCAGGTGACCGGCGGTCCCGGAACCGGCAAGACCGTGACCGTGCTGCACCGGGCGGCGTTCCTGGCCGCGCGGGCCGAGGCCGGGCCGATCCTGCTCACGACGTTCAACGGCAACCTGGCCGATGCCCTGCAGGCCCAGCTCGACCTGCTGGTCCGCGACCCGGCCGTGCGCCGGCGCATCCAGGTCTGCAACATCGACCGGCTGGCCTACCGCATCGTCACCGAGGCTCGCGGCACTCCGGTCATCGCCGACGAGCGCGTGCTGCGCGCCCGCTGGGCCGAGGCCGCGGCGGCGTCCGGGCTGGATCTCACCCCGGCCTTCCTCAAGCACGAATGGGAGCAGGTCATCCTGGCTCAGGACCTGGGCCGCGAGCAGGCCTACCTGACCTGCCCGCGGACCGGCCGCGGCCGCCCGCTCACCAACACCCGGCGCAGCCAGGTCTGGCGGGCGGCCGAGCAGGTCACGGCCGGCCTGGCCGCAACCCGGCAGACCACCCACCTGCAACTGGCCAACGAGGCCACCCACCTGCTCCGGGCGGCCGGGGCGCCGCCCTACCGCCACGTCCTGGTCGACGAGGCCCAGGATCTGCACTCGGCGCACTGGCGGCTGCTCCGGGCCGCGGTCGCCGACGGGCCGGACGACCTGTTCATCGCGGCCGACCCGCACCAGCGCATCTACCCCAACCGGGTGTCCCTGGCCGCCCTGCGGATCAGCGTGCGGGGCCGGAGCCGGAAGCTGTCCCTGAACTACCGCACGACCCAGGAGATCCTGGCCTGGGCCATGCCGCTGCTGGGCTCCGACCCGGTCACCGGCCTGGACGGCGAGGTCGACTCCCTGCTCGGCTACCGGTCCCCGTTGCACGGCCAGCGGCCCCTGGTCCGCCGGGCCGCCACCCGGGACGAGGAATTCGTGCTCCTGTCCGGGCGGGTCCGCTCGTGGCTGGCGGCGGGCATCGAGCCGGGCGCCATCGGGATCACGGCCCGGTCCGCCGCCCTGGTCCGGGCCGCCCGCGAGGCCCTCAGCGCGGCTGGCGTCGAGACCACCTCGATCACCGGCCGGGGCGGGACCGCGGGTGTCCGGGCCGGCACCATGCACGCCATGAAGGGCCTGGAGTTCCGCGCCGTCGCGGTGATCGGCGTCGAGGAGGGCGTGGTCCCGGATCCGGCCACCATCGCCACCGACGACGGGGACCCGCTGGCCCGGGCCCAGAACCTGCAGCGGGAACGGTGCGTCCTGTTCGTCGCCTGCACCCGGGCCCGGGATCACCTCTACGTGTCCCACACCGACGCGCCGAGCCCGCTGCTGCCCCGGTAGTCCGGGGCCGCAGCGGGCTCGGCCCGATGAGGGCAGCCGATGAGGGCAGCCAGTGCGGGCGGCCGCTCAGCCGGCCATCTGGTTGTTGCCGTGGATCAGGTAGTTGTCCAGGGCGGCCTGGGTGGCGGCGTTCATCGTGCCGGTCTGGGGCAGACCGGCCTGGCGCTGCAGGTCCTTAACGGCGGCGCTGGTCTGCGGGCCCATGACCCCGTCCACGGGGCCCTCGTAGTAGTTCAGCTGGCCCAGCTCCCGCTGCAGCTTCTGCACCGAAGCCGACGGGACGACGGCCGGGGCCGCAGGGGTGGTCGGCTGGGCCGGGTTGGCCGAGGGCGTGGTCGCGGCGGCGGGGGAAGCGGGTGCGGCCGGGGCTGAGGTCGAGGCGGGCGCGGCCGGGGCGCTGCTGGCGGTGTGGTGGTGGGTCAGGCCGACGGTGGCCAGGACGACCAGGGCCGCGGCGATGACGGCCCCGATGACGATGGCCACGATCCGGTACGAGGACGGACCCTGGTGGTCCGGGCGCGGAGCGCGGTGGCTGGTGCCGGGCTGGCTGGTGCTGGCCTGGCTGGCGGGGCGCTCGTCGGTGTAGTACTGGGTGTTCATAACGGGGTCTCCGTGTTCCGGGGGCTTGTTCTTGGCTGGTAAGACCAGTTTCGATCTAGCCGAGAGCAAAACCCCTGGAGAAACTCCCTAGTTGTCAGTTCCTGGGGACAGGAACAGGGGCGGGGGTGCGAAAGTTGCACCTAGCCGTGTGGTCGAGACGCGTGACACTGCCCAGGCCAGCTGCATTCTGGATCCTGGCCGGGGTGTTCTTGATGGTGTTCTTCGCCTCGGCCGCGGCGTCGCCGCTGTACGACGTGTACCAGCAGCGGTTCCACTTCTCGGCCGCCACGCTAACCGCGGTGTTCGCGGTGTACGTGCTGGTCCTGCTGGTCACGCTGCTGTTCTTCGGGTCGGTGTCGGATCACCTGGGCCGGCTCCCGGTCATCGTCGTGGCGCTGGTCTTCAGCGTGGCCGGCTGCGCCGTCTTCCTGGTCGCCCACGGCACCGGAGCCCTGTTCGCGGCCCGGTCTGTGCAGGGCATCGCCAGCGGGCTGGCCACCGGCCCGACCGGGGCCGCCCTGATCGACCTGCAGCCACCCGGTAGCCACCGGGCCCCGCTGGTGACCAGCGTCTTCTCCAGCCTGGGCCTGGCCCTGGGCGGGCTGGTCACCAGCGCGCTGGTCCAGTACGCCCCGGCGCCGACCCACCTGATCTGGTGGGTGCTGCTGGCCGTGTTCGTGGCCGGTATCGCCTTCGCGCCCTTCATCCCCGAGCCAGGGGCCCGGCGTCCCGGGGTGCTGGCCTCGCTGCGGCCCCGGGTCGTGGTGCCCCGGCCGGCCCGGCGCACCTTCTTCGCGGCCGTTCCCTGCATCGTCACCGGGTGGGCCCTGGGGGGCTTGTACCTGTCGCTCGGGCCGGCCCTGGCCGCCGAGGCCACGGGATCACCGAACCTGCTGTGGGGCGGGCTGGTGATCTTCCTGCTCTGCGGCACCGGGGCCGGGGCCGCCCTGCTGCTGCGCAACATCAACCCCCGGACCACGATGCTGGCCGGCTGCCTGTTCCTGCTGGCGGGCATGGCTGTGACCTGCGGTGCGATCGCGGCGACGGCCTCCGCGGTCTTCCTGGTCGGCAGCGCCGTCGCCGGGGTCGGCTTCGGTCTGGCCTTTCTCGGGTCGTTCCGCGTGGTCACCGCCCTGGCCGAGCCCAGCGACCGGGCTGGCCTGGTGACGGCCATCTACGTCGTGGGCTACCTGGCCTTCAGCGTCCCGGCGCTGATCGCCGGCGTCGCGACCACGAGTTTCGGGCTGCACTCGACGGCCCTGGTCTACTCGGCCGCGCTCGCGGTCCTGGCCGCGGCCGCGGTCGGCATCCTGTTCGCCCGGGGCACCGGCCCCGCCCCGCCGGCCCCGCCCGATCGGCCCGGCCCGCTCCCGGTCAGCGAAATTGCGTCAGAACACCGGTATGAGGGCCATGCGGCCACAATCAAGCATATTTGGAGCACACGCTCAGGTATCCAGGACAATCGCACTGATTAATAAATGCACCATCGTGAGTGGTATTATATTCGCCATGAGTATTTATCTCGCTGACGTGTCAGAGTTTCAGCCTGATATTGATGATGCGACTTACGTTAAGTGGTCACATGGCATCATGATACGCGGCCTTTACGGTGACGCCCATACTGATGGCGCTTGGTACGGCGGTGCCCGCCGGTCTGACCTGCACAAGGCCGGTATTAAATTCCTGGGTATCTACCAGTACCTGGTATCCGGCCAATCGGGTGCCTCGCAAGCTCAGGCTTTTCACAAACTGGTGGGCGCTATTCAGAAAGGCGAAGTCTTCGTTGCCGACTTTGAAGAAGGCAGCAAGTCCATGCTCACCGCCTGGTACAACGAGATGATTGCCCTTTATGGTTCGGGCATTTCTAATTACCTGTGGACCTACACCGGTCTCAGCTTTGGTCAGAGCGCCGGGGTTCTCCCGGTCCAGTGGATCGCCGACTACACCTCCAAGGCGCCGTCCACCCCGCACACCCTGTGGCAGTTCACCGACTCCTACAACGTGCCCGGTGTCGGCACCTGTGACTGCAGTCAGTACAACGGCACCATCGCCCAGCTGGCCTCACTCGGCTGGGGTGGCGGGGCCATTCAATTTCATGTCAACGCCGACGCCCCCGGCCAGTGGAAAGGCCAGATCACCCTGACCGGCACCGGGACCAACAACAAGACCTACTACACGGCCACCGTGGACGGCGTGCACTGGTCAGCCCCGTCTCAGTCCCAACCGAAACTGACCGGCTCGGCCACCTTTCGCGTCACCGCCAACCCGCCCGGCTGGTGGAAAGGGACCATCGTCCTGGCCGGCAACGGCATCAACAACCAGCGCTACCACACCTCCACCGCCAACGGATACAACTGGTCCACCCCCAGCAAATGAGCCAGTGAGTAAGACAGCCGCAGTCTGGCCGGTAAGGCCAGGGCCAGGGTTTGCCGCAGCTGGCGGCGGGAGCTGATGCCGAGCTTGGAGAACACCTTGTGCAGGTGATACTCGGCGGTCCGGGGGCTGATGAACAGCCGGGCCCCGATTTCGGGGTTCGTGTGCCCCTCGGCCGCCAGCCGCGCGACCTGGGCTTCCTGCACGGTAAGGACGTCGCGGGTGTCCACGGCGCGTTTGCGTACCGTCTCACCGGTCGCCTGCAGTTCCCGCCGGGCTCGCTCCGCGAAGGCGGTGGCCCCGAACCGGTCGAACCGGTCGTGAGCGGCCCGTAGCTGCTCGCGGGCTTCGACCCGCCGTTGTTCGCGGCGCAGCCATTCGCCGTAGACGAGCTGGGTCCGGGCCAGGTGCACGGCGATGCGACTGTGCCCGAGGCGGTCGATCGCCTCCTGGTAGAGGGCGTCCGCGGCCGAGCCGCCGGTGAGCAGGGCGCGCGACCGGGCCTCCAGCCCGAGCGCCCACTCCGACCCGGCGGCGCGGGTCCGGTCACCGAGCAGCGCCAGGGCGGCCGAAGCCTCGTCGCGGGCGCCGGTCCGGGTCGCCGCCTCGACCAGCTCGGCCAGGGACCACCCGTAGAAACCGAGGTCCTCGTACTCACAGGCCTGCCGGGCTCCGGCCAGCGCGTCGTCGTAGCCGCCGAGGCCGTTGTACAGCACCGCGGTGGCGTAGTGGGCCAGCCCGAGCACCCGGCCCTGGCCAGAAGCGGTGGCCGACCCGACGATGGTCCTGATCAGCTCGAGGGACCGGGCCTGGTCGCCTCGCCAGGCGGCCAGGATCAGTGACATGTGTGCCAGCGGCGCGCTGCCGGTGGCCGTGGTGATCGCGTTCGCCTCCTCGATCAGCCCGGCCGCGGCGCCGAACTCGCCCATGTGGACCTGGGCGGCCGCGCGGTAGGTCAGCGCGTGCGGGAGCACGGCCAGGGTGCCAGCGTCGCGGGCGAGTTCGACCGAGCGAGCGGTCAGCTCGTGCCAGGCCTCGTCGTCCCACAGCTCAGGGGCGAGGGCCGACAGCGGGAGCCAGCCCATGATGTCAGCCTCGTGGCGGCCGCCGCGCTGGCGCAGCGCGGCCAGGGCCCGCCGCAGCGGGGGCAGGCCCGCCTCGTAGCCTTCGGCCAGCCGGATCGCGGCCCCGTCCAGCAGCAGATCCAGCGGCCGCGGGGGCGAGGGCGCCGGTGGCGCCGCCCGGGCGGCCTCCGCCGCCGCCTGGGCCGTGAGCCCGCGGCCCAGGCGGCCCGCGGAGACCGTCGCCCCCAGCGCTTCCAGGTAGGTGGCCCGGGCCCGCCCGCCGTCCAGCGGCGCGAAGTTGCTGGCCGCATCGAGCAGCAACCTCGGCGCGCCGCTGCCACGCCGTTCGGCAAAGGCCAGCTGGGCCCGCAACCGGGCCAGCTCGGCCCGCTGGAGCGCGTCCAGCCGGGCCAGCTCGGCCGTGGCCAGGAGCTCGTGGGCCGCATCCGGCGCGGCCGCCGCGTACTTGGCCCGGGCCGCGGCCAGGGCCCGCCGTCCGCGCTGGGCCGGGTCCGACGTCAGCTCGGCGGACCGCTGCAGGAATGCGGCCGCCGCCGCCACCCCGCCCCGCTCCTGGGCCCGGGTGGCCGACCGTTCCAGTTCGGCCGCCACCTCCTCGTCGGGCCCCGGGGCCGCCTGGGCCCGGTGCCAGGCCCGGCGGTCGGGATCGGCGCCGGGGTCGGTGACGGCGGCCAGGGCGCCGTGGGCCTTCCGGCGATCGGGCAGGGCCGCCGCCCGGTAGACGGCGGCGCGCAGCAGCGGATGACGGAACCGCGCCCGGGCCCCCAGCTCGATCAGCCCGGCCGCCTCGGCCGGGACCGCCGCATCCGCCCCGATGCCGAGCCATTCGGCGGCGCGCCACAGCAGGGCCACGTCACCGGTGGGCTCGGCCGCCGCCACCAGCACGAGCTGCTGGGTGTCGGCCGGCAGGGACCCGAGCTGCCGGAGGAAGCTGCCCTCGATACGGATGGCCAGCGTCGGCGCGTCCGGGATGCCGAACCCGCCCGCCAGCTCGGCGGCACTCAGCCCCCGGGGCAGTTCCAGCAGCGCCAGGGGATTGCCGCGGGTCTCGGCCAGGATGCGGTCCCGCACCCGGTCATCCAGCCGGGCCGGGGTCACCGATTCCAGCAGCGCCCGGGCGTCACTGCTGCTCAGGCCGGCCACGGTCAGGAACGGCAGGGCCGCCCACTGGTGCTGGTCGGCGTGCTCCCGGATGGCGAAGACCAGCGCGACCGGCTCGGCCAGCAGGCGGCGGGCCACGAACGCCAGGACCTGGGCTGAGGACTGATCGAGCCACTGCGCATCGTCGATCACAGAAGCGGCTGTTCCTCGGCCACCTGGGACAGTAGCCCGAGCACGGCCAGGCCGACCAGCAGGCGATCGGGCGCGTGCCCGGGGCCCAGGCCGAACACCGTGCCCAGCGCTTCGCGCTGCGGGCGCGGCAGGCCCGCGAGCTCATCCAGCATCGGCGTGCACAGCTGGTGCAGGCCGGCGAAGGCCAGTTCCATCTCGGACTCGACCCCGGCCGCTCGTGCGACCCGGAACCCGGACGCCTGGGCGGCCAGGTAATCCAGCATCGCGGTCTTGCCGACGCCCGCCTCTCCGCGCAGGACCAGCACCCCGCTCTGGCCGCCCCGCACCTCAGCCAGCAAGCGGTCCAGCGCGGCCCGCTCGGCCTGCCGGCCGCGCAACCCAGGCTGGGGATGACTGCTGGACATCCGGACTTCCCTTCACGGAAGGCCTGACCGTGGTGGGCCGCCGATGGGCGGCGTTGGTGATCTTAGGAACCCACTAGGGATTGTCACAGAGGCGATCCCCTCCCGGCGAGCGGGAAATTGGACTCATCGGCCACGCGGAAACCGTGGCCACGAGCAAATCCCGCGTCCCGCCCGGGGAGGATTCGATGACCACGCAGGCCCGTGACCACCAGACGGAGATCCGGCCGCGCCTGCGCGACGCGCTGCGGCCCGACCCCGACGATCGCTGGGCGGCCGTGTTCGGGCGGATCGCCGGGTACTCCTTCGCGGTGGCGGTGGTCACCGGGATCGCGCTGCTGCCGTTCTTCCGGCCGTCGCTGGCCCCGGTGATCTATCACGGCTCCTACGCCAAGCTGGACGGCGTCCCGATGAGCCAGGCCTACCGGTCGGTGCTGGCCATCACCTTCGACGTCCACGGCGGCCTGCTGACCCGGCAGGTCCATCACTGGTCGGCCGACGTGTTCGTGGCCGCGATCTGCCTGCGGCTGCTGCGGGTGTTCTTCCGCGGCCGGTTCTCCGGCCCGGCCCTGCGGCGCTGGCTGATCTGGGTGACGTTGCTGCCGGTGGGCATGCTCACGGCCTACACCGGCACGATCCTGCCCGATGACGGTCTGTCCGGCGGCAGCCTGAGCGTGATCACCGGCGTGCTGCTGTCCGTGCCGGTGATCGGGACGCACCTGGTGTTCTGGATCTTCGGCGGGGCACCCCCCGGGCACCAGATCATCGGCCGCGACTACTGGGTGCACATCCTCGTCCTCCCGCTACTGGCGGGCGCGCTGCTGCTGCTCAGCTTCCGGCCGTCGTTGCGCTGGCCGCGCCGGGTCCGGCTGGACCCGCTGCTGGCGTTGGCCTGCGGTGTGCTGGTCCTGCTCGGCGCGATCGCGCAGATCAACCCGGTCTGGCTGATCGGGCCCGATCAGCCCGGAAGCGTCAGCGCCGGCGCGGTGCCGGACTGGTACATGGGGTTCCTCGACGGTCCGCTGCGGCTCATGCCGGCCTGGGAAATCTCGCTGGCGGGACATCCGCTGGCCCTCAGCGTGCTCATCCCGGGCCTGGTCCTGCCGTTCCTGTTCTTCGCCGTGCTGGCCCTCTACCCGCTGGCGGACCGGCGGATCGCGGACCGGACCGCGGTCGGTGTGGCCGGCATCACCTTCTACGGCCTGCTCTTGGCCGCGGCGTCCAACGACCAGATCGCGTACCACCTCCAGACCTCCCTCTACACGGTCACCTGGATCTTCCGCGTGGCCGTGCTGGCCGGGCCGGTGGTGGCGTTCGCCCTGACCCGGGTCATCGGCCGCGGGCTGGCCGATCGCCGGCGCGACGAGGAGCAGTACGGCCGGGAGACCGGCCGGGTCGTGATGGACCGGCACGGCGGCTACACCGAGATCCGCGAGCCCATCCGGAAGGACACCTGAGGCCATGAGTGCCACCACCGAATACCTGTACGTTCCCTGCGTCCGCACTGGCGGCCGGGGTGGGCCGGCCGGGACCCGGTGCTGGGTCCAGCCGGTGCCGATCGTCAAGAAGACGGCCACGCTGATCTTCTACACCAGCGACAGCTGGGACCGGAGCCAGGCTGTGGTCAGCCCCGGCTGCATCAGGTACGAGCAGGTCGCGACCGGGTCGGCCGGTCAGCTGTTCTTCGCCACCCGCCAGGCCGCTGAGGACTACCTGTCCCGCCTGGCCGGCGCGCCGGCCCAGCCGGCCACACCACGGGCCACACCACCGGCCACACCACCGGCCACACCGTCGGCCGCCCGGCGGGCGCCCGCGGCGGCCCCGCCCGTGGCGCCCTCGGTCCGGCAACTGCGCCGGGCCATGGCCGACGCCCACCCGGACCGTGGCGGCTCGGCGGAGCAGTTCATCCAGGCGCACCGCCGGTACCGGGCCGCGCTGCGGTCCGGGCCGGGGTGACGTCGCGTCATCCGCTGGGAACGACAGCCGGCCCGGGATCCATCTGGATCCCGGGCCGGCTGGCTGAGCGCCACGATTTACGGGCTTCCGCCCGCGCGGCTGATCAGCTCGTCCTTAGTGATGCCGTAGTGGGCGAGGAAGCTCTCGGCGTGGGTGTACTCGACCGGGTCGGACAGCTCCTGATGCGCCTCCTCGGCCAGATCCGGCAGCCCCGCTACCCGCAGTATGTCCACCACGTGCCGTCGTGCGACCAGCATGGCTCACCTCACCGGCCATCGGTCTCAGCGCCCGCCCCGGACCCGTCTTCCAGGGCCTCGACCGCGCCCAGCAGGGCCCGGAGGCGGACTTCGTAGCGTTCGGCGTCGGGGTCGGGTATCCACTCGCCGATCGCGGCGTCACCGGCCGGTTCGCGCGGGCTGGTCTGGGCCACGGTCAGCTCGGTCTCGACCGTGATCTCCAGTTCGTGCAGGGCGGCGTGGTCGCCGGCGGCAGTGCTCATCGTTCCTCCTCCGGTAGGTCGGCGGCCGCCAGGATCACTTCGGCGGTCTCCTCGGGATGTGAGACGGCGGCCGCATGCGACGCGCCTGGGATCTCGGCCACCCGGCGCGCCCCGGCCCGCTTGGCCATGAAGCGCTGAAGCTCGGCCGGGATGGTGTGGTCCTGCTCACCGATCACGAACCACGACGGCCGTTCCCGCCACAGCGGCCGGCCACCGGACGGTTCGGTGAGCGCTTCCAGCGTGGCCGGCCGCTGGGTCGCGGCCATCCGCATGGCCTCGGGGGCGGGTACGTCGGCACAGAACTGAGCGTGGAACCGGTCCGGCCTGATGTACAGGTCGGTGGTTCCGTCGCGGCGCGGTACCGGCCGCAGCGTGTCGCCGAGGGTGCTGCCGGGGAACTTGGCGGCCAGCGCGTTGCAGGTGTCCCCGGGCTCGGGCGCGAACGCGCACACGTAGACCAGACCGGTGATCTGGCCGGCGTCGGCCGGGACGTTGGAGATGACCATCCCGCCGTAGGAGTGCGCGACCAGCACGACTGGTCCGTCGATCGTGCCCAGGAGATCGGTGATCGCGGCCGCGTCGGCGGCCGGACCGCGCAACGGGTTGGCCGCGGCGATCATGGGATGACCGGAACCGGCCAGCGAGTCGAGGACGTTGTTCCAGCTGGCCGATTCGGCGAAGGCGCCGTGAACGAGAACGATGGTCGGTTTCATGCTGACACTCCCTGCTGCTGACGCTGGCTGAGCCAGTCGGCGAACCGGGTGGCGCCGATGCGGGCGTGGTCGCCGGGGACCAGGGCCCGCTCGTTGACCTGGATGCCGTAGTACGGCGCGTGGACATCGGTCACGACCGGCCGCGGGTCGTTCATCGCGGTCAGGTACTGCCGGACCAGCTCGTCGAGCCGGAATTGTTCCGGGCCGCCCAGCTCGACGGTGCCGTTGACCGGGGCGCTCTCGGCCAGCTCGGCCAGGGCTGTGGCCACGTCGTCGGCCGCTTCGGGCTGGAACGCGATGGGCGGCAGCCGCACGGCCCCGTCGGACACGCCGAAATCGGCGATGCGGGGGATGAACTCGAAGAACTGCGTGGCCCGCAGGATCGTGGCCGGGACGGCGGCCGCCATCACCGCCTCCTCCTGGGCGAGCTTGGCCCGGAAGTAACCGCTGGCCTGCAGGCGGTCGGTCCCCACCACCGACAGCGCGACGTGGTGGCCCACCCCGGCCGCGGTCTCGGCGGCCGCGATGTTCCGGGCTGAGGTCTGGAAGAAGTCCATCACCGCCGCGTCGTCCCAGCTGGGCGCGTTCGACACATCGGCCACCACCTGGGCCCCCTGCAACGCCTCGGCCAGGCCCTGGCCGGTGATGATGTCCACGCCCGTGTTCGGCGATGCCGCCAGCGGGTCGTGGCCGTCCGCCCGCAGCTTGTCGACCAGCTTCGAACCGATCAGGCCGGTTCCGCCGATGACGACGATCTTCATGGTGCTTCCTTTCGCTCCCGGCCCCGGATCGCGCCAGGGCCCCGTGCTGAATGGGTCTACTGGCAGCCTCTCTTCCAGCCGGAAGCCCTGGCATCTGTCGAAGTCCCTAGCCCCGGGCCCCAGCCACGGCTGGGGATCGGAAGCTTCTCCGCGGCTCAGCCCAGATCGACCAGGGCCCGATCAGTCAGCTCCTGGTTTCGTCACCCCGTTAACTGAACTATATAGTCCTTTTAGCGGAGCGGCTTCACGAGGGTGACGAACTCCAGGTCCGCCAGCTTCGGTGTGCCGAAGCGCTCGTCGCCGTACGGGAACGGCTTGGTCTGGCCGGTCCGCTGGTAGCCGCGGCGCTCGTACCAGGCAATCAGCGCGTCACGCTGGCGGATCACGGTCATCTCCATGGTGGTCGCCCCGAAATCCTCGCGCGCTATCCGTTCGGCCTCGGCCAGGAAGAGCCGCCCGTAGCCGGCGCGCTGGAGCGACGGCCGGACCGCGAACATGCCGAAGTAGGCGGCCCGGCCCGGCCGGTCCGGTTCCTGCAGCTCGCAGCAGGCTTGCAGGGCGCTGGCTTCTTCGGCCAGCAGCACGTGCCCGCCGGGGCCGGCGATGAGCGCGGACACCATGGCCGTGTCGGTGCGCGGTCCGTCGATCAGCTCAGCCTCGGACGTCCAGCCGGTTCGGCTCCCGTCGCCCCGGTAGGCCGAGTCGACCAGAGCGACGACGGCCGGCACGTCAGCCGGGTTCGCGTAACGGTAGATCAGGTCGGGCATGACGGGAACCTCAGACACGTGGCGCTCCTTCTGGTCGGCCAACATTTTTATCGAAGGTCGGGACCGGGAGTCACCGGCCGGCCGCGGCCTCAGGGTATAAAGTGGTCTAAAAAGTCCAGTTATCGAGAGAGAGGAGCCCGGTCACGATGGAGACCGGCCAGCGCCGCGACGAGGCGATCCTGCGGGACCTGAACGACGCCTACATCCACTCGGACCAGCACCGCGACGTGGCCCGGTACCAGGAGTTCCTGGCCGGGGACTTCACCGCGTCCCTGCCGGACCTGGTCTTCCGTAACCGCCAGGAGTTCCTGGACCTGATCGCCCAGCCGCGGCCGTTCCGGGATCTCACCCTGCTCGCCGTGCAGGTCCGCCTCCTCGGCGATGTCGCTCTGCTGCACGGCCGCGTGAGCTACACGACCACGCACGACAACCGGCGCCGCGAAGCGCTGTACACCGACACCTACCAGCGCCGCGACGGCCGCTGGCTCTGCGTGGCCGGCGAGGTTGTCGCCCAGGGCGAGTAAGGCCCCCAGGGCGTGACCGGTGCGGCCAGCGGCGCCCGGCCGCACCGGCCGGGCGCTCAGTTCCCTAGCTGGGCTCGGGCGCCGGGGGAGAGGCATGGCACCAGCGGCCCCACTGGTACCAGGTGGCCCAGCCCAGGGTGAGGGTCCCGGCCGCGGCCCCGGCGCCGATGGCGGCGGCCAGCGAATGGGTCACTCCGGACACGATCACGCCCACGTCGCCGCCGAGGATGACGCTGGTGATGACGGCCACGCTGCCCGCCACGCTCAGCATCTTCTGGAACGGCTGCCAGCGGGCACTGAGCATCACCACGGTGCCCTCGTCCGCGACCGCCCGGGCCATCAGCGAGGCCAGATCGGGCACCAGCTGGTTATAGCTGAGGCGCAGCCGGGTGATGCGGGTGACGAACTCCCAGCCGTCGATGGCGATCTGCAGGTTGTAGTGCTCGGTGGTGCAGGGTGATTCAGGCCGGCTTGGCGTCGCCCGCGTCCTCCAGCCGCAGCTCATGCGGAAGCGCCGGGACCGGCCTGCGCAGCATACGGGCGGCGGGCGGCACGTGCTCGGCGGGAACCGCCTGCGCGGACGCTTTGTGGAACACCGTTCAGGGCCGGATCGGGGCGAAGTTGACGCTGATGCGCGCGCCCGCGGGGGTGGTCTGCTTGGGCACCGAGTGGCGCCAGTCGCGCTGGCTGCGGCCGCCCATCACGATCAGGTCGCCCGCGCCGACGGTGAACGATTCGCTGGCGCCGCCCTCGGCCGGCTTGATCAGGAAGCGCCGGGTGGCGCCCAGGCTGAGCACCGGCACGGTACTGGTCTCCTGGACCTTCCCGATCAGGTCCCCGTGCCACCCGGTCGAGTCGCGGTGGGTGCGGTACAGGTTCATCCACAGCTTCCGGTACGGCACGCCGTAGTGCTCCGACAGGGACTCGGCCACGGTGTGCAGCAGCGCCTGCGGGGCCTGGGCGATGTCGGGATATTCGGCGGTCAGCCGCGGCTCGATGAACCGGCGCGCGAACATCATCCGGTAGCGCTGCTCCCACGGTGCCGTGGCCAGCAGCTCGTCGAACAGCGCGCCGCTGCCCTGCAGCCAGCCGGGAACGTGCTCGACCCAGGACGTCTCGTCCAGGTCAATGCGCCGGGCGGTGGTGAAACGGGTGTCGGCCGCGGCCGGGAGGTCGTCGAACAGGTCGCCCTGACGCGGCGCCAGAGCATCGGTGGGTTGAGTCTGCGTCACGTCCCAAGCCTAGTAAAACGGGACTATAAAGTCCAATTAATTGCGGGCCGGGCCGGGTTGAACCGGTTACCGGGCCGGGGCCTGATCAAGCGTCGATCAGGTAGGTCCTGACCTGGGCCAGGGCCAGGTCGAGCGCGATCTCCATGGGCCGGCAGTTGTGCGCGGTCCGGGCCAGGAGATACCCGCCCTGCAAGGCGGCCATCAGGCCGGTGGCCAGCATGTCCGGGTCGGCGTCGGTGCTCAGTGCGCCCTTGTCCTGAATGCGCCGGAGCCCGGCCGCGAGCAGCCCTTCCCACCGCGCGAACAACTCGGCCAGGCTGACGACGGCCTGCTCATCGGAGTCGGCCAGCTCGTTGGCCATCGAACCCAGCGCGCACCCGTAGGCGCCGTTCTGCAGGGAGTTGGCCTGCACCAGGGCATCGCGCCAGCGGACCAGGCCGCGGAAGGAATTCAGCCGTTCCAGCCGCTGGTTCTCCCGCTCCATGATCTGCTGGCCGCGCAGCGCGATCACCGCGTGGACCAGGTCTTCCTTGCTGGGAAAGTGCCGGTACAGCTGCGACTTGCTGGTGCCGCTGGCCGCGATGACGTCATCCAGGGTGGTCGCATTGACGCCCCTGACATACATGAGGTCAGCGGCCGCGTGGACGATGCGGTCCCGGGTGGCCGCCCCCCGGGCCGTAAGCCGCGGGTTTCCCGGCGGGCCTCCGGCCTCCTGCGAAGTCATGGGTCGCATCCTAGCTGTGCTGCTCAGCATGCTAATTTAGGGCCTAAATAGTCCTTATCGAGGTTAGCATGGCCACCGGAAAGTAAGGTTCACGTACCCGGGTCAGCCGGAGACCATGACCAGCGCGGCCGGCAGCAGGATCAGCACCGCTGACACCGTCGCCAAGGTCAGCCGGGACGCGGCGATGGCGGCCCGCCCGGGTGGGTTGAGCAGGCGCTCGACCCGGTCGGGGACCGCGCAGGCGGCGGCGGCCAGGCCGGGCACGGGCGCCCCGGTCGCGATGGCCAGCAGCGCGGTGACCAGCGCCGGCCGGCCGGCTGAGCGGGTGGCGTTGTCATCGGCGGCCATCTCGGCCAGCCGGGCGACCTCGGCCGCGCCCCGGGTGAACAGCGGCACGCCGGGAAACGCGGCGGTCAGGCCCTTGGTCACGGTGGCCAGCAGGTGGTGGCGGCCGTGCAGGTGCGCCCGCTCGTGGGCCAGGACCGCCGCTAGCTGCGGCTGGTCGAGGACGGCGAGCGCGCTGCTGGTGATCACAATCGCCGCGGGCCGCCCGGCCACGCAGTAGGCGGCCGGGCGGGGATCGTCCAGCACGACCGTGCCCCGGCCGCCGGGCAGGGGCCGGCCGGCCAGCAGCGCGGCCTCGGCGTGGGCCCGGGTCCGGCGCTGCGCTCGCTGGACCCGGCGGCAGTAGCGCCACAAGGCGGCCAGGCCGGCGATCATGACGAT
>DASXJM010000651.1:0-10555 GCA_036497405.1 Streptosporangiaceae bacterium
CTAGCGGTTTGGGCCGGCCTTCCGGCGGCAGTAACGTTCATGGGTTTCTCGCCGTGGAGTGCGGCTGGCTGGTGCCGCGCCGTGACGGCCTTTCTCATGCTGAAGCTCGGCGTGCTGACCTTCAACATGATCTGGTTTCCGGTGCTGCGCCGCCGGCCAGCTGGTGACCGGCGGCCGGCCGTCTCGCTGCTGGTGCCGGTGCGCAACGAAGCCGCCCGGCTGCCCGCTTCGGTCCCGGCCATGCTGGCCCAGGACGCCGACGAGATCGTCCTGCTCGACGACGAGTCCACCGACGGAACCGGGGCCCTGGCCCGCTCGCTGCTGTCCGGGCATTCCCGGGCCCGGGTCATGGACGGTGTCCCGGCCCCGCCCGGCTGGGTCGGCAAGAGCTGGGCCTGCCAGCAGCTGGCCGCTTCGGCCTCCGGATCGCTGCTGGTCTTCTGCGACGCCGACGTGCTGCTGGCCGAGGGCGCCATCGACGCCGTCATCGCCGAGATGCAGGCCCAGCGCGCGGACGTCTTCTCGGTCTTCTCCCGGCAGATCACCGGCTCGCTGGGCGAGCACCTGATCACGCCGCTGATCGACGACGTGCTGCTGTGCTTCCTGCCCTTTGCGCTGCTGTCGGCCGACGTGCCCGCGGCCGCGACGGCCAGCGGCGCGCTGCTGGTGTTCACCCGGGCGGCCTACGAGCAGCTCGGCGGCTTCGCCGCCGTCCGCGGTGAGATCACCGAAGACGTGATGATCGCCCGGCGGACGCGGAAGGCGGGCCTCAAGCTGGGCCTGGCCCTCGGCGGCCAGCAGGTGGCGACCCGCATGTACCGCGGCTACCGCGAGGTCCTGACCGGGATGTCACGCGGTCTGCTGCCGGTGACCGGTGGCTCACGGACCCGGCTCGCGCTCGGTGCCGGATGGCACCTGGCCGTGTACACCCTGCCGTGGGCGCTGGCCCCGCGACAGCGGCGGTGGCTGGTTCCGCTGGTGCTGGGCGTGGCCGAACGGGCCCTGGTCGAGATCAAGACCGAACGGCGGACGGTGTGGCAGGCGCTGCTGACGCCGCTCTCCCCCGTGGCCGCGATGCCGGTCGTGGCCCGGTCGCTGCGGGGCCAGCGGCACTGGAAGGAACGGACCTACCCATGACCACGGCCCGTCCGGCGAGCCTGCCGAAACCCCATACCGCCTACGGCGTCGGCCACCTCAGCCGCTGGAGCATGGACCCGCTGGCCCTGATCGAGGAAGGGGCCCGGCTGGGGCCGGTGTTCGGGCTGCGACTGTGGCGGCCGACCGTGCTCGGCTACTCGCCCGACTGGAACCGGTTCGTGCTCAGCGACATCAAGACCTTCCGCAGCAAGGGCAGCATGAGCGACCTGTCGCCGTACCTGAACACCGGAGTCGTCCAGCTCGACGCGCCCGAGCACCGGCGGCGCCGCCGGGAGCTCAACCCGGCCTTCAGCCACGGCTCCCTGCGCGCCCTGACCGGCCAGATCACCGACGTGGTGGCCCGCTGCCTGCCCGCCGGGCCGTTCGACGCGGTGGCCTGGTCGGCCACGCTGATGCGCGAGATCCTCGAGGCCACGGTGCTCGGCGGCCACGTCCGGCCCGGCCTGCTGGCCCGCTTCCTCGACCCGCTGGACCGGGCCCTGCCCGCCCCGTTCCTGCGGCGGCCGCTGCTGTTCCACCGGATGAACGCGGCCATGCGGGAGTGCATCGCCCACGCCCCGGCCGGAACACTGGCCGCGGCCTTCCGCGATCTGCCCAACGGGCCGGAGGAACTGCGGGTCGCCGTGAGCGCCGGCTACGACACCACCGCGCACACCCTGGCCTGGCTGCTCGGTCACGTGGCCCAGCAGCCGGAGCTGCTGGCTCCCGAGGGCCGTTCGCTGGTGATCAACGAAGTGCTCCGGCTGTACCCGGCCGGCTGGGTGGGCAGCCGGCGCTGCACGGCCGACGTCGAGTTCGGTGGCCATCGGATCCGGCGCGGCTCGCTGGTGCTGTACAGCCCTTATCTCACCCACCGCGACCCCCGGCTCTGGACCGACCCGCTGCAGTTCCGGCCCGACCGGTTCCGCGACGGCGCGGCGCCGTGGAGTTTCATCCCGTTCGCGGCCGGTGAGCGCACCTGCCTGGGCCGGTCGTTCGCCCAGCTGGTGCTGGCCGCGGTCCTGGACGTCATGGCCGACGCCGACCTGCGGTTCATTGCCGGGACCATGCGTCCCCGCACCGGCATCACCCTCCGCCCCGCGGGCCCCCTGCACCTGGAGCTGAACCGGTGACGTTGCTGGCCAGCGGGGCCGTGGTCACCGCCAGCGCCCTCGCCCGCCGCGGCCCCGGCGGCCCGGCCGTCCGGTCCGCCCGCCGCCGGCTGTTCCCGGGCCTGTCCGGCTACGGCGACCCGGGCCACGTGGCGCTCACCTTCGACGACGGCCCCGACCCGGCCAGCACCCCGGCGCTCCTGGACGTGCTGGCGGAACGGGACGTGCGGGCGACGTTCTTCATGCTCGGGTCGATGGCCGCGGCCGCGCCCGGGCTGGCCCGCGAGGTGGCGGCGGCCGGGCACGAGATCGCCATCCACGGCTGGGGGCACCGCGGGCTGGTCTTCGACCGGCCCCGGGCCGTCCGCCACGACCTGGCCCGGGCCCGCGACGTGGTGGCCGGGATCACCGGGCAGACCCCGGCCTGGTTCCGTCCCCCGTACGGGATCCTGACCGCCGGCGCGCGGGCAGGCGCGCGGGAGCTGGGGCTGCGGCCGTTGCTGTGGACGTCCTGCGGGTGGGAATGGACCGGCGGCGCCACCCCGGCCTCGGTCCTGGCGGCGCTGCTCGGCACCCTGGACGGCGGCGGCACCGTCCTCCTGCACGACTCCGACCGGCAGGCCCGGCCCGGCAGCGCCCGGGCCGCCCGCCTGGCGCTGCCCGCGCTGCTGGCCGACTGCTCCAGCCGGGGGCTGACCGTCGGGACCGTGGCCGAGCACGGCCTGATCCCGCGAAGTCAGCTCCTCAGGCGCCGGGGTGGAGGAGGCCGATGGCCAGGCGTTCGGCCCCGCGGGGGGTGACGCCGGACGGGGCCAGGACCAGGCCGTCCGGCCGTACCTCGGGGGACGGCAGCTTCTCGCCCCGCTGGGCCGACTCCACCAGGTCACGCAGCCGGGTCAGCACGTTGCGGTAGAAACGGTGCTGCATCCAGTGCCCGAAGACCCGGAAGCCCCAGCGGACGACGGGGTTGGCGATCTGGGAGCGGCGCGAGTAGCCGGTCACGCGGAACGCGATCTGCCCGGTGTCGAGGTTCTTGATCACTTCGTAGGCCAGACGGCCCTGCTCCAGGTGACCCTGCAGGGTCTGATAGCACCAGCCCCACACCCGCTCGCGGCCGGCGCTGGTGTCCCGGGTCTCGTCGATGATCCCGGTGATCCGCACGCCCAGGTAGAAGCGCAGGATCAGGAACCGGCCCTCCAGCAGCATGGCGCGGCCGAGCAGCTCCCGGTCGCCGCGGTACACCGCGCGCAGGATGCGGGCGTCAGCGAACTCGTAGTGGCTGACCAGCTGCCTGGCCGTCTCCCAGGGGCCGCCCGCGACCGGGTCGCCCGGCGGCTCGGAACTGATCACCGCGGCCACGCTGTCCACATGCCAGCGGCCCTCGGGCCGGCCGTCCTCCGGAGCCCGGGCCGGGTCGTAGTTGAGACCCCGGTCGGCCAGGTCGTCCAGGGCCGCGGCCTCGTCGACCGGGCCGAGCAGCCACTCCCGCACTACTCGGCGTCCTGCAGCGAGTCGCCGATCAGCCAGAACATGGGCGGCCAGAGCCCCACGAACAGCGCGCGGCGCTCAGCGTTGCCGCGTTCGTCCTGGTCCACCGTTTTGGCCCGGATCCACAGTCCGATGCACAACCCGATGGTGGCCAGCGACGTGGCATGGAGATAGCTGCTGCGCAGGCCGGTGCGCTGCACGGCTTCAGTCACCGTCATCTGATCTCCCTCCCGGTAGCCCCCTTGGTCCTTACGGCTTCCCCACGTGGCACGATTTAGTCATGCCGCCCACGAGCCGTTCCGCCCAGGCCCGGACCGTGCTGGGCTGGCCGGCCGGCGTCGCGGTGGTTTCCTGGCAGTACATGTGGCGGACGACACCGCTGCACCGGTCCGAGGTGACCGGGAGCCGGGAAGACCTGCCCGACCCGGCCGACGAAGGCAGCCAGCCCGGGGACCAGCGCCAGCCCGCCAGCGTGGGCGTCGGCCCGCTGCTGCACCGCACCTACACGGTGGACATCGCCGGCAGCGACATGGACCCCGTGGCTCTGATCGACCGGGTGGCCGCTCGGCTGAACCAGGTCACGCCCAAGATGGCCGTCGTGCGCAAGACCCGGGGCCAGGACGGCCAGGACCAGGTCAGCTACGGCGACGAGTTCGTCGTCCGCATGCCCGGGCCCTGGGACGGCCCGGTGCGGGTGGTGAAACGCGAACCGGCTTCGTTCCGGCTCGGCACCCTGCAAGGTCACCTGGAGGCGGGCGAGATCGAGTTCCGGGCCACCCGCCGGGACCAGACCCTGTGCTTCGAGATCGAGTCGTGGGCCCGGGCCGGCGACCGGCTGTCCAACCTGCTGTACAACAAGTTGCGGCTGGCCAAGGAGATCCAGCTGAACATGTGGACGCACTTCTGCATCCGGACCGCGGCCCTGGCCGGCGGCCGGCCGCGGGGCGGGGTCACCATCCGGACCCGATGGGTGGACTGGCCCGACGCCGCCCAGTAACGGCGGCGAACGGCGTTCAGAGCCACCGAACACCGTTCGAGTCAGTGGCTATGCTGGGGGCATGTCACCGACTCCGCGGGAGCGGCGGGCCGCGCGGCTCGGCCTCGATACCGGTCCCCCGGCCGCCCGGCGCGGCCCGTCCGGGGGGACCAAGAAGCCGATCACGGTCGAGGCCATCATCGGCACCGCGTTCGGCATCGTGGAACGCGAAGGCTACGAGGCGCTGACCATGCGGCGGCTGGCCACCGCGCTGGAGACCGGCCCGTCCTCGCTGTACGCGCACGTGGTCAACAAGGAGGACCTGGACGAACTCCTCATCGGGCGGCTGTGCGCCCAGATCGAGCTGCCCGTACCGGACCCGGACCGCTGGCGGGAGCAGATCACCAGCGTGTGCGGGCAACTGCGCGACCAGTACCTGCGCTACCCCGGCATCTCCCGGGCCGCCTTCGCGGCCGCCCCCACCAACCTGGACATCATCCGGGTCAGCGAGGGCATGCTGGCCATCCTGCTGGCCGGGGGCCTGCCCCCGCAGGCCGCGGCCTGGGCGATCGACTCGCTGACCCTGTACGTCAACGCCTACACCCTGGAACTGGGCCTGGCCAGCCACCGGCTCCGCCACCGTGACGACGACTGGGTGGTCAGCCGGGACGAGATGCTGCGCCGGTTCGCGGCCCTGCCCGGCACCTTCCCGCAGACCAAGCGCTACGCGGCCGAGCTGACCGCCGGGACCAGCGACGACCGCTTCAGCTTCACCCTCGGCCTGATGATCGACGGGCTCGCGGGACGATAGGCCTCATGGCTGAGTCGGGTGTGGTGCGGGCGGGAGTCCTCGACGTGGCGTTCGAGCGGCACGGGCCAGCCGGCGGCTGGCCGGTGGTCCTGCTGCACGGCTTTCCGCAGGACGCCCGTTGCTACGACCGGGTCGCGCCGGCGCTGGCCGGCGCCGGGGCCGACGTGGTCGTGCCCTATCTGCGCGGCTACGGCGGCACCCGATTCGTCAGCGCGGCCACGGTCCGGTCCGGGCAGCAGGCGGCGCTGGCCCACGACCTGCGGGAACTGATCGGCGCGCTGGGGCTGGCGGCGCCCATCGTGGCCGGCTTCGACTGGGGCGGGCGCGCGGCCTGCCTGGTCGCCATGTTGTGGCCGGACCGGGTGTCCGGGCTGGTCACGGTGACGGGCTACAACGTGCAGGACATTCCGGCGGCGGGTCGGCCCGCCCGGCCCGAGGACGAGCGCAAGCTCTGGTACCAGTACTACCTGCACGGCGAGCGGGGCCGGGCCGGGCTGGCCGCGAACCGGGCCGAGTACGCCAAGCTGCTGTGGCGGGAGTGGTCACCGACGTGGGACTTCAGCGATGAGGAGTTCTCCGCCACCCAGCCTTCATTTGATAATCCCGACTTCGTCGACGTGGTCGTCCACTCCTACCGGCACCGGTTCGGGCTGGTCGCCGGGGACCCCGCCTACCAGGCGACCGAGCAGGCGATCGCGGCCCAGCCGCGCATCACCGTGCCGACCGTGGTCCTCGACCCCACCGGCGACTACCTGCACGACCCCGAGCCCCGGACCGAGCACGAGCGCCACTTCAGCCACCTGGTCGACCGGCGGCTGGTCGAGGCCGGGCACAACCTGCCCCAGGAACGGCCGGACGAATTCGCCGCCGCCATCCTCCACCTGCACGCCCAGGTCTGACCGGGCGGCTGGCCCCGCTGGCCGGCTTCCCGGCCTTGACTCTTAACGTTCGGTTGTGGACACTCGTGTTTAGGTTTCAGCGATGTGAGCGCTAACAACCTATGGGCATAGGTTTGCTCAGGCCGCCTGGCCGTCAAGATCCATCAGCACTGCTCAGGCAGCGTTGTTCGGCCAGGCCGGTTCAGTTGGCGCAGCTGAGTCAGCATTGGAGCTGATCCCCCATGTTCAGACCTTTCAGCCGGCGCCGGCGCTTCAAGACCCTGGTGGCCGGGGCGGCCGTGGCCCTGGTGCCGGTGAGCCTCGCGCTGACGACCGCGACGGCCCCGCAGGTGGCCCAGGCCGCGCAGACCACCCAGACCCAGGCGGCCCAGACCACCGCCAAGATCGCCCCGCCGTCCAAGGCCCCGGCCCGGCCGCAGGGGCCCTGTGACATCTACGCCACCGGGGGCACGCCCTGCGTGGCCGCGCACAGCACGACCCGGGCGCTGTACGCCGCCTACAACGGCCCGCTCTACCAGGTCATGCGCCGGTCGGACCATCGCACCAGGAACATCGGTGTGGTCCAGCCGCGCACGCGGCCGACCCCGGACGCGGGCGGGTACGCCGACGCGGCGGCCCAGGACAGTTTCTGCGCCAACACCACCTGCCTGATCACCGAGGTGTTCGACCAGTCCGGGCACGGCAACAACCTCACTCAGGCCCCGCACGGCGGGTTCAACGGCCCGGCCCTGGGCGGGTACGACAACCTGCCGATCGCGACCATGGCCCCGGTGACGGTGGGCGGCCACCAGGCCTACGGCGTGTTCATCGAGCCGGGCATGGGCCTGCGCGACAACGACACCAACGGCATCGCGACCGGTGACAACCCGGAGGGCATGTACTGGGTCGTCGACGGCACGCACTACAACGGCGGCTGCTGCTTCGACTACGGCAACGCCGAGATCGACAGCCGCGACGATGGCAACGGCACCATGGAAACCTCCTACTTCGGCAACGCCACCGCCTGGTATCACGGGAACCCGCCCGGCCCGTGGATCATGACCGACCAGGAGAACAACCTGGTGGGCTGCGTCAACCCGGGCAGCACGTCGAAGCTCTGTGCAGACCTGCCGAGCATCAACAACCGGTTCGTGACCGCCGTGGCCAAGGGCCAGCCGCACCAGTGGGCCTCGCTGGGCGGCGACGCGCAGCAGGGCGACCTGACGACCATGTTCAACGGACCGCGTGTCGACTCCAGCTATGACCCGATGCAGAAGCAGGGGGCTATCGTCCTGGGCAACGGCGGCGACAACAGCAACGGTTCGCAGGGCACCTTCTATGAAGGCGTGATGACGTCCGGGTACCCGACGGACGCCACCGACCAGCAGGTGCAGGCCAACATCTTGGCCGCCAAGTACAACGTGGCTGGGCTGACCCTGTCGCCGGCCTCGGACACCGCCACTCCGCAAGGACTGCAGACCTTCACGCCGGAGTCCTCGCAGGACTCCACCGTGACGTTCACGAACACCACGGATTCGACCGCGACGGACGTGAGGCTGAGCATTTCCGCGCCCGCCTCCGGATGGAACTCCGTCGCCCAGGGCACCAGGGACGGGTCGGCAACGTTCAAGTCGGTCGCGCCGGGCGCGAGCGTGAGCGCGACCTTCCAGGTCACCTCGGGACCAGAGGCCTTCAGTGGCGACCTGGTCGCCAACGCCACGTGGCAGGACTCGGACCACGCGAACCAATCCGAGACGGCATCCGAGCGGGTGCGGAACAACAGCCCGATCAAGATCAACGAGTTCCGCACGGGCACCAGCGGCAATGCGACCAACGCGTTCATCGAGCTCTACAACGCCGGTGACAAGCCCGTCAACGTGTCGAACTGGACCCTGACCGAGCACCCGACCCAGCAGCCCGTCTCCTCGACGGTGAAGGTCCCGGCCGGGACGACGATCGCGGGCCACGGCACCTACCTCCTCGGCCTCTCCAACTCGGGGCTGGCGGCCCCCGCCAGCGCGGGCGCTAGCACCATCAACGTCAGCAGCACGACCGGCCTCGCTCCCGGCCAGCAGGTGCAGATCGGCGCCGGTCCCGCCGCGGAGACCCGCACCATCACCGCCGTCACCAGCACTGGCGCGACCGGACCCCGGGTACCGGGCAAGATCGGCAACGCCGTCAAGCTGTCGGGAAACGGCGACTACATCCAACTGCCGGACGGTATCGTCAGCGGGCTGCATGACTTCACCGTCTCGGCGTGGGTCAACCCGTCGCAGAACAGCGCCTGGTCCCGGATCTTCGACTTCGGGACCGGCACGGACGATTACATGTTCCTGACGGTCAGCGAGGGCGGCGGACCGCTGCGCTTCGCCATTACCACCAGCGGCAACGGGAACGAGCAGCAGCTCACCGCCCCGAGCACGCTTCCGCTGAACACCTGGTCGAACGTGGCGATAACCCTGTCGGGCACCACCGGGACGCTGTACATCAACGGCACGCCGGTCGCCACCAACAACAATATGACCCTCAACCCGGCCAGCCTGGGTGACACAAACCAGAACTGGATCGGCCGCTCGCAGTTCTCTGCCGACCCCTACCTGGACGGGACTGTCGACGACTTCCAGATCTACGACCACGCGCTATCCGCCTCGGATATCGCCACGCTGGCCAGCGGGCAGCCCGGTGCGGGCAACGTTGCCTCCTACAAGTTCGACGAGACCTCCGGCGCGACCGTGGTGGACTCCTCTGGCAACGGCAACAACGCGACAATCGTCAGCACGCCGACCCTCAGAGGCACACAGGTGTTCCAGCCAATGCCTGACGGTCCGATCACCGTTCCCGCCGACTCGGCCAACGTTCCCGTCGCGAGCACGTCGGGCTTCACGGTCGGGGAGAAGATGATCATCGGCTACGGCAGCAAGCTGGAAACAGCAACGGTCACCGCCGTCGGCACGCCGGGCACGCAGGCCCGGCTCGCGGCCGCCGCGCCCGCCGGCTCGGCAAATCTCAAGGTAACTTCGACCGCCAACATCAGCGCCGGGGACAAGATCCGGCTCGACATCGGCCAGAACACCGAGACCGTCACCGTCGCGTCGGTGGGCACCGCCGGGGCAGGCGGCACCGGCCTCACCCTGGCCGCGCCGCTGAAGTTCGACCACGCGTCCAACCTGCCCTTCAGCGACCACGGCACCGGTATCACCTTCACTCCAGCGACAAGCTTCCCGCACTCGAGCAACGAGCCAGTGCAGCCGCTGGGCAGCTCCATCACCCTCAACAAGCCACTCGACAGCAGCTTCGCGATCAACGCGCCGGTGGTCGACTCCGCTGTCACGACCGCGGGCTACCAGGGCTCGACGGCGCCGGACCTGTGGTTCGGCGGTCCCGCCCTCTCCGCCAGCGCCGGCGCCATGGTGCTGCGTGACGCCCACGGCAACGCCGCTGACAGCCTCAACTACGGAGCCCTCGTCGACCCATGGCTCGCCGAGGGTTACCAAGGCGGCGTCGGAAGCGGCTGCCAGGCGCCCGCGCCCGGCACCGGCAGGAGCGACATCCGCTACCCCGACGGCAACGACACCGACAGCAACTGCACCGATTTCATTACTACTAGCAACCCCACCCCCGGCGGGGCCAACCAGCCGTAACCCGATCAGCCGCTTCCGGTGCCCGCCGCAGGCAGCGGACGGGCACCGGAAGCGATGGCCGCGAACGCCGGGCATGGTGGTGGACGCCAACGAGCTGGCGGTGCGGCACGGCGAGCTAGCGATCAGCAGGGACGCGGGCGACAACACGCCGGAGACACTCTGCGTCCGCCTGATAGGCCGGATGCGGCACGGCCGGATCGGCACCCGGTGGGTAGCGCCGCGCCGGTGACAATGCTGCGCGTGGTGCGGGCGCCGCCGTGCTACGCCTCGACCGGCGCGTCCTAGCCGAGTACCGGCCTCACAGCTGCGTGAGGTAGTCCCCGATCAGCCTGACCGCCGGCTCGATCGCCGTCTCGTCTGCCGTGAACTTTCCGGAGTGCAGCGGGTGGCCCTGGCCGGTGCCGAGCCAGAACATCATGCCCGGGATGCGATCGATCAGGTAGCCGTAGTCCTCGGACGCCATGGTGACCGGTGCGTCCTGGAAGGTCACGCCGGCCCGGTTCCGCATGTAA
>DASXJM010000652.1:0-1979 GCA_036497405.1 Streptosporangiaceae bacterium
CCTCCTCCCGTGCCGCCGCCCATGCTGTGATCAGTGGCCTGCTTAGCCGATGACCGGGCGGCAAATGTGAGGGATGCCAGAATTATTCCGGTAGTGGATGATTTCATACCTACAAGCCGCGTCGCAGATAGGCCGACACCAGATGACCGCTACGTTGAGCCGGCTGTAGCCAGGGCCTGACAGTGGGTATCGTTGAACCAGCAATGCGGGGCATTGGGGTGCTTGTCGTACGAACGCCCTGATTCCGCCGCCGTCGGCCCGCCGGGGAGGTGTTGATGCGTTTCGCTCACCGTCGCCTGGCCCGGTGGGCGAACGGCGTCCGGGCCTGGGCCTTCTGGAACGTGCGGAGCTGGTCCCTGTGGAAGGAGCCCCGCCGGGTCATCGGCCTGGTCGCCACCCTGGTCACCGCCGAGGTGGCTGCCATCGGAGTGTCGGCCGCTGCGGTCCGCCTCGAATCGCGGCAGCTGATCCTGTTCGGGCTACTGGTGGGGTGCGTCGCGGTCACGGTCGAGCTGACTCGCCAGGAAGGTGAGAAGACCGGCCTGATCAAGGACATCTACAGCGCCTGGGGTTTGCCCGCGGCGATCCTGCTGCCGCCGATCTACGTGCTGATCCTGACCTTGACCCACTACGCCTTCATCCAGTGGCGGGTCCGGCAGACCGCGATCTACCGGCGCATGTACAGCGCAGCTGCGGTGGGGCTGGCGCTGGCGGCGGCCGGGCTGAGCTTCCGCCTGCTGCAGCGAACCGTGTTCCCCACCGACGCCCACGGGACCCGGCACAACCTGGTCTGGTGCCTGGCCCTGGTGGTGGCGGTGCTGGTGTTCTGGGCCATCAACAAGTCCCTGGTCGTGCTGGCCATCAAGGGTTCGGATCCGACCGCGGACATCCGCCAGGACTTCTTCGGCCGCGATCCGCTCTACAACGACCTGGCCGAGCTGTGCATCGGCGCGCTGCTGACCTACGCCGTGGCCACCAACTTGTTCCTGGTGCCGGTGGCCCTGCCGGTGGTGGCTCTGCTGCAGCGATCGCTGCGTCATCAGCAGCTACTCCATGCCTCCCGCATGGACGCCAAGACCGGCCTGCTGAACGCGCGTACCTGGGAGGCCGAGGCCGACGCCGAGGTGGCCCGGGCGGTGCGAGCGCGGATGGCGCTCGCGGTCGCCGTGCTTGACATCGATTTCTTCAAGCTGGTCAACGACACCTACGGGCACCTGTTCGGCGACGAGGTGCTCAAGGCCATCGCGCACTGCCTGCCCGAGATGCTGCGCGAATACGACTCGGCCGGGCGGTTCGGCGGCGAGGAGTTCGTGCTGCTGCTTCCGCACACCCGGGCCGTCGACGCCTTCCGGATCGCCGACCGGGTCCGTGACCACATCTCCGGGCTGTCGCTGGTGACCTCGGACGGCCAGGCGGTCCAGGTCACGGTGTCGGTCGGTGTGGCCGCCCTGGACGCCGGCTCGACCCGGGAACTGAGCGAACTGCTGGCCGCGGCGGACGCCGCGCTGTACCGGGCCAAGCGCGACGGGCGCAACCAGGTCCAGATGATCAGCACCACCCGCGGCCTGAGCGCCACCGGCGCCCGGGCCGCCACCGAGGTCAACGCGTTCGGCGGACCGGCCCCCTCAGCCCCCAGCGTGTGGGACGTGGCCCCGCGCCCGCCGGCCCGCTCCAGCGACGGCGACGGCGACGGGGTGGCCGTCGGCGCCCTGCCCGGGCGGTTACCCGTAGGGTCGGACCGTGCCCGAAAATCCCGCCCCCGCCGGCGCCCCTGAGCGCGCTGGCGTCCGTGCCGTCCTGCTCGACGCGGGCGGTGTTCTGCTGTTCCCGTCGCCTGAACTGCTGCTGCCGCCGTTGCACGCGGCCGGGCTGGAGCCCAGCCTGGCCGACCTGCAACGGGCCCACTACCGGGCCATGGCCGACTGCGACGAGCCCGGCCGGACGGCGCCCGGCGCCCAGTGGTGGCGGGAGTACCTGCG
>DASXJM010000653.1:0-3942 GCA_036497405.1 Streptosporangiaceae bacterium
ATCGCCCGGGTCCCGACCAAGCGGATCATGACCGTGACGATCAGCGTCGGGACCAGGTTCCCGGCCTACGCGACCTCGATGGGCCGGGTCCTGCTGGCCGCGCAGTCCGACGAGCGGCTCGACGACTACCTGGAATCGGCCAGCCTGCGCGGCCTGACCGGGCACACCATCACCAGCGCGACCGCGCTGCGCCGCGAGCTGCGCAAGATCCGGTCGCAGGGCTGGGCCCTGGTGGACCAGGAACTCGAGGAGGGGCTCCGCTCGATCGCGGCCCCCATCCGCGACGCCGACAGCCAGGTCATCGCGGCTATCAACGTCTCGACCCACGCCGGCCGGCGCACCCTGAACAGCATCGTCGAGGACCTGCTCCAGCCCCTGCTCGCCACCGCGCGCCGCATCGAGCTGGACCTGGCCCGCTCCCGCGCATCGGTCCGCGCCCGTCCCGACGCCTGACCGCTGCGGTACGGGGTCCCCGGACCGCGTGATCCTCGCGGCGCGAACCACGTCAGTGCCACATTGCCGTGCTCCTAACCACGTCAGTGCCACATCGCCGTGCTCCTAACCACGGCAGTGTCACATCGCCGTGCTCCTAACCACGGCAGTGTCACATCGCCGTGGTCCGGCGGGTCAGCGTCCCCTGTGCCACTGTGACCGGAGTAGCGGCTGTGCTGACTGGGGCGTTGGCTGGAGCGGGCGTTCGAGGTGAGGGGGCCCTTACCCCCGTCTATCGGGGGTGGGGGGCCACACACCCCAATAGGCGGCAGGGCCGCGGGGGGCTGTGGGCGGAGGGGCTTGATGGGGGTGGGGGGTTGATGGGGGTGGGGGGTTGATGGGTGGGGGGCGGTGGCCACGGGAGGACGCGCCTGCCACACTAGCTGTCTATGCGTACGCTCGTCATCGACCACCCCCTGGTCACCCATAAGCTCACTGCGCTGCGCGACACCGAGAGCGACACCGCCACGTTCCGCAGCCTGACGGCCGAACTGGTGACCCTGCTCGCCTACGAGGCGACGCGGGAGATGCGGGTGCAGCCGGTATCGGTCACCACCCCGGTGGGCATGGCCAGCGGGGTCAAGCTGGCCGGGCCGGTGCCGCTGATCGTGCCCGTGCTGCGGGCCGGAATCGGCATGCTGGAGGGGATGACCCGGCTGCTGCCGATGGCCGAAGTGGGCTTCGTCGGGTTGCGCCGGGACGAGGAGTCGCTGGTCGCGTCCACCTACGCGGACCGGCTGCCGACCGACCTGACCGGGCGGGACACGTTCGTGCTCGACCCCATGCTGGCCACGGGCGGCACGCTGGCCACCGTCATCAGCATGCTGGCCAACCGCGGCGCGGCGTCGGTCACCGCGATCTGCCTGCTCGCCGCGCCCGAGGGGCTGCGGCACGTGGAGGCGGCCTTCGCCGCCGACGAGGTGCGGGTGGTGACCGCCGCCGTCGACGAGCGGCTCAACGAGAAGGGGTACATCGTGCCCGGGCTCGGGGACGCGGGCGACCGGCTTTTCGGCCAGATCTAGAGGTCCAGCCGTACCGGGCCCGGACATCTAGGGCTATGTCTTTCGGGCAGGGCACCGGGCTACGAAACGGATCCCGTAGGCATCACCAGCGCTCTAGACGGGCCCCCCATGTCCACAGTGGGTGATGACCTTCCGCCGAACCCGGCACCCTGCCAACTACAGCTAATCAGGACGTATCGTCCCAGGGGTATCCCCGAGTCCGGGGTTACCTCCGATCCGCACGGCGAAGAGAATCCGGCCTAGACTAAACCGATGTTGTGCCAGATAGCCGGGACCTTACTATGCCACTGACCTCGCACGTTAGCACGGCGTCAGGGCAGAAGATGCTGGTCGCCGAGGGCACACGGCTGGTATTCGGCCGGGGTCCCGGAGTCGACCTGATCGTGGCGGCCGGCCGGGGACTGTCCCGGCGGGCTGGTCTGGTGACCGCGATGGCGGCCGGTGTCTGGATCGCCAACATCAGCCGCACCCATGCGCTGTACGTCGAGGGTGAGGGCTATCAGGTCAGGCTGCCCCGGATGGAGCACGACGGCGAGCCCGCCAATGGCTGGTTCGTGCACACGGGCACGGCCCTGGTCGGCTCGCGGGCCATGCTCGATGACGGCCAGTCGCTGATGGTGACGGTCACCGGCCAGTACGACGCGCCGGCGGCCGGGGACCGGGCGGGCTGGGCCGAGGACACCGAACTGGCCGCGACCGGGCTGACCGGGGGGAGGCTGGCCGCCACGGGCCTAGCCGACGAGGGTGAGTGGACCGACGAGGTGTTCGCCGCGGGCCAGGCGGACCAGGAGGGCGGCGGCCGGGGCGGCGCGGTGCTGACCGGAGCGGGGCAGGCGGCCAGGGCCGCGACCAAAGGGGCCGGGCCGGGCCGGGCCCGGCCGAGCCATACTGACCCGGGTCACGCCGGGCCGGGTCACGCGGGGCCAGGTCATTCGGGTCAGGGTCACGGCGGGTCGAGCCACGCGGGGCCGGTCCCTTCAAGCGCGCAGGACGGAGCCGGCGAGCCGGACGGGCCCGGCCTGGGGGCCAGGGACGGGGACGGAACGCTGCTGCCGTTCTACCTCGACCCGATGACGAAGCTCTTCCTCGTCGCGCTGATCTGGTGCCGTCCGTGGCTGGACGACCCGAGCGCGACCAGGCCGCTGCCGCGCACGCCGGAGATCGCCCGGGGCGCCCTGGAGGTCACCGGCGCCTACCACGAGCTGGAACGGTTCGACGCCGACCCGGAGTACCGTGACCTGCTCTCGGCCCGGGTGGCCGAGCACATCAAGGTGCTGCGGCGCAAGATCGCCGACCGCGGCCTGGCCGCCGCCGACGTCCGGATCTCGGACGAGGTGGCCGTCCGGATCCTGATCGAGCACGGGATCATCACCTCCGCCGACCTGAGCAGGCTGGACGACCCCGCCTGGCGTTCCCGCCAGGAAGACCTGTGGTGGACCCAGGGTTAAGATCCGAACGGAATCACCATGAACGTGGTGGCGGCCTGACGCCCGCCCGGCCCGGTCACGTGGACGTCGAACAGACCGAGCTGGACCGCGCCGGGGAAGAGCTGCTTGATATCCACCTGGAAGGTCCCGGCGGACGGTGTCACGTGGACGGTGCGGGTGAACTTCTGCGCCGGCGCGACCGAGGGCGGGCTGTTGAAGCTCAGCACGACGGTGACCGGCTTGCCCGGCTCGAAGCCGCTGGCCCGGGCGATCCACGTGTCGCCGGCGGTGCCCTGGCTCCGCTGCACCATGCACACGTCGGGTCCGCCGCCGGCGTGGCCAGACGAGCCGCACACGGTCTTCGGCGCCGGGGGCGGCCCGCCGGGCGGCAAGGAATTGGAGCCCGTGCCCGTCGTACTCGAGCCGCTGCCGCTGAGCGCGGAACCGAGGATGACGCCGACCACGACCAGGGCCGCCCCGACCGAGGCCCAGCCGGCCCAGGCCATGTGCCCCCGCACCCAGCGGCGCCAGCCGGAGCCCGGCTGCCCGCCGGTCGACCCGGTCCCGGGGCCGGTGCGGCCGTGGCCGGGCTTGCGCCGGCGGGCGGGCTTGTAGGAGGCGGGAAGTTCGGTGTAGGAGGCGGAGGTGGCATCCTCGGAGCGCTCGCCGGCGAACTCGCCGAGCGGACCGATCTGAGGGCTGCGCTGGTACTCGGCGATCAGGGCCATCGCCTTGTCCGGCAGGTAGGAGTGCTCCTCGTCCGGGCCGGCCTGGGCCACGGTGAAGTCGCCGAGCTGGACCAGCATCGCCGAGGACGTCGGCCGGGCCCGCGGCACCCGGTGCAGGCACGCGGTGATGACCTCGGACAGTTCGGCGGGCAGGCCGGACAGGTCGGGTTCCTCGGTGGCCAGCCGGGCCAGCACGTCCATCACCGATGCGCCCTGGTACGGCGGGTGCCCGGTGGCCGCGAACAGCAGCGTCGCGCCGAGCGAGTACACGTC
>DASXJM010000654.1:0-2776 GCA_036497405.1 Streptosporangiaceae bacterium
CGATGCCGAGCAGCCGCCCCGGCCCGAGGTCCGGTATCCCCGCGGGGAGCGGGGCCGAAGATGATTCGTTAATCACCAACGACTTCCCTCTCTGATCTGTCATATCGTAACAGTCATGAGCGTTCCGCCCGATGCGCCCCGAGCGGTCGTGACCGCCCCCAGCCCGGTTCCCGACCTGGCCGCCCTGCCGCCGACGGAACGGCGAAATCCGCGCACGGCCGACATCGACCTGCTGCCGACCCGGGCCATGCTGGGGCTGCTGCAGGCCGAGGACGCGGCCGCGGCGGCGGCGGTGCGCCCGGTGCTGGGCACCCTGGCCGAGGTCGTGGACGAGGCCGCGGCCCGGATCCGGGCCGGGGGCCGGGTGCACTACTTCGGGGCGGGCTCGTCGGGCCGGATCGCCATGCTCGACGCCAGCGAGCTGGTGCCGACGTTCAGCCTGCCCCCCGATCTGGTCGTCGCCCACCTGGCCGGGGGCGAGACCGCGATGTTCCGGGCCGTGGAGGGGGCCGAGGACGACCGGGACCACGGGGCCGCCGACGCCGGCGACGTGACCGGCCGCGATCTGGTCATCGGGCTGACCGCCAGCGGGCGTACGCCGTACGTGGCCGGGGCCCTGGCGGCGGCGGCCGAGCGCGGCGCGTACACCGCCCTGATCACCTGTAACCCCGGTTCACCGCTGTGCGCGCTGGTCCAGGAGGCGGTGGTGACCCAGACGGGGCCGGAAGCGATCGCGGGTTCCACCCGGCTGAAGGCCACATCGGCGCTGAAGTCGATCATGAACAGCTTCTCGACCGCGCTCATGGTCCGGCTGGGCAAGACCTTTTCCAACCTGATGGTCGAGGTCGCCCCCAGCAACGCCAAGCTGCGCGCCCGCACCATGCGCATCCTGATGGATGCCTCCGGCCGGGACGAGGCGACCTGCGCGGCCGCGCTGGAGCGGTCCGGCGGTGAACTCGGCCTGGCCCTGGTCCTGCTGCTGGCCGACGCGAGCACGCCGGACGCGCGGCAGGCCCTGGCCACCGGGCACAGCGTCCGCGGCGCCCTGTCGGTCCTCGGGGTCACGGCCGCGGCGCCACGCTCACCGCGCGGCCAGCGGATGGCGGCCGACCTGGGCGAGCAGCCGGCCGTGCTGAGCGCCCTGGCCGCCCGGGCCGACGAGATCGCCGCCCTCGTCACCCGGGCCCTCCCCCCGGACCCGGCCGGCCTCATGCTGACCGGCGGGGCCTCACCCGGCGTGGCCCGTTACGGGCGCCGGCTGCTGCGGGCCGCGACCAGCTTGCCGGTCCGGATCCTGCCCCCCGGCCGGGAGCCGCCGGACCGGGACTACCGGGGCTGGCTGGCCGTGGCGCTGGACGGCCCGGCCCCGGGTCTGGGCCCGGAGCCGGCCCCGGCCGCCGTTCTGGAAGGCCTGCAGCAGCGGGGCGCCCACGGGCTCGCCGTCACCGGCGAGGCCCCCCGCCCGCTCCTGCTGGCCGCCCGCTCGGTGCTGGCCCTGGCGGCCGGACCCGAGCGGGCCCCGCTGGCCACCAAGACCGTGACCGCCCAGCTGCTGGCGCTGGCCCTGCTGGCCCGGGCGTTCGACCCGGCGGCGGTCGAGATCGCCGCGGCCGAAGCGCTGGCCGGCCAGGTCGCCGCCGTCCTGGCCGACGAGCCCGCCGCGGCGGTGGTGGCCGAGCTGAGCCTGGCCCGCGGCGCCATCTGCCTGGCCGGGGGAGCGCTGCGGGTCGCGGCCCAGGACGCCGCCCTGAAGATCACCCAGACCACGTCGGTGCTGGCCGCCGCCTACACCCCCGAGGAATTCCAGTCGGGCTGGGTACCGGCGCTGGCGCCCGGGTTCACGACATTCGGATATAGCGAGGACGCGGCTGATCACGGGCGGCCGAGGCTGGCCGGGGCGGTGATCCGGCGCGGGGCGACCTGGTTCGACGTGTCGCCGGACCCGGACGCGGCGGTCCGGCTCCCGGCCGGCCTGCCCGCCTGGGCGCGGCCGATCGTGGCCGTGGTCCGCGGCCAGCAACTGGCCCGGGCCGCCGCCCTCCTGAGCGGCCGCGACCCGGACCAGCCATCGGCCGACGGCCCGGCAGCCGGCCGCCCGGCCCCGCCCGCCTCCGGCGCGCCCATCCGCTGACGGCCATCATCGTCACGTTTGGGTAAACGAATGCCACACAAAAGGGGCCCGTCGTAATATATTTACGTCATGGCCCTGTGGGACAGAACTGACTGTCGGCGGTGGTGCCGGTGAACGCACGCGCCGCCTGGCGGCAGCACGTGACCAGCCTGGTCGACACCGCGCTGGGCGACAACGATGCCGTGCTCGAGGCCGTGAGCGCGGCCATCGCCCGCACCGTGGGGTCCGGCGGCCGGGTCTTCGCCTTCGGCGCCGGCCACTCGATCTCGCTGGTAAGCGAGATGTACCGGCGGGCCGGCCGCTTCCGGGCCCTGCGCCCGGTCTGGAACGCCGCGCTGACCTCCCACGAGGACGCGGACGAGGAAACCAGGGGCCAGCTGGAAACGGCTTCCGGCTACCACCAGGAGCTGACCCCGGCGTGGGCGGTACCGCCAACTCCGGACCGGTGGCGGCCGGCCCGGGGCTCATGGGGGGCCAATGAGTAATTTCTTCCCGAAGGAGCAGCCGATGGCAGCCAACCGGCCCCGGCCCAGAATCAGGTCCAGAAGACGGACGACCACGATCGCCGCGGTGGCGCTGACCGCCGGGCTGGCGCTGACCGCGGCCGCCTGCTCCAGCAGCGGCTCGGGCGGTGGTGGGGGCGGG
>DASXJM010000655.1:0-30702 GCA_036497405.1 Streptosporangiaceae bacterium
GTACCGAGAAAAGGGTGCCGGTGCCGGGCGGCAGGCCGTATCCCCCGATCAGGTAGGCCCGCTCACGTCCGCTGTTTCCCTTGGCGGCTCAGGGGCAGAGGCCGGCCTGAAAGGTGAACGAGACCAGTTGCGCCCGGTCACGGGCACCGACCTTCGTCATGGCCCGCACCGCGTGCGTCTTCACGGTGAACGGCGACACCGACAGCTGGGCGGCGATCTCGCTGTTGCCGAGACCGCTGGCAATGAGAACGGTCACGTCCCGTTCTCTGGGGGTCAGCGCATCGAAGCGCTGCCGCAGTTCCTTATCGATCACCGGGGGCGGGCTGTCGGTCATGTGACCGATGAGCGCGGCCGTCGCGGCGGCGGACAACGCCCCACCGCCGTTGACGACCTCGGTGATCCCGGCGACGAGCTCAGCTGGGCTCACGGTCTTGCTCAGGAAACCGTTGGCGCCCGCGCGAAGGGCGGCGAGGACGATGTCGTCCTGATCAAAAGTGGTCAGGACGACCACCCGCGTCCTTTCGGGCGGATGTTCCCGGCGGATCCGGCGGGTGGCTTCGACACCGTCGATCCCGGGCATCCGGATGTCCATCAGAACCAGGTCGACCGGATGGTCGCGGAGGAAGGGGATGACCTGGAGCCCATCGGAGAGATCGCCCACCACGACGAGTCCGGGGTCAAGCCGGAGCATCGCCCGGATGCCGGCCCTCATGTCGTCCTGGTCCTCGACGATCAGAATCCGCGTCATGTGATCACGGCTCCCACGGGACTGAACTCCGCGCGGACCCGGAATCTCCGGTCGTCACTGTCGATCGTGAGTCGCCCGCCGGAGGACTCAACGCGTTCACGCATCCCCACCAGCCCGAGTCCGCCGCCCGAGCCGGACGCCCGGGGCGAACGGCCCATGGGGTTCTCCACGGTCACGCAGATCCTGCCGTCGTCGGTGCGCACCTCGACCGTGGCCTTTCCCTCGCCGTGCCGATGGGCGTTGGTCAGGCATTCCTGGACAACCCGGTAGACCGTCACCCCCATGCTGGGCTCTACGAAATCGGCCGAAATTTTTATCGAAGGCTGGATATCCAGGCCGATGCTCTCAAACGAGGCGATCAGCCCGTCGAGCCCGCTGAGCGACGGGGTCGGCCGCAGCGCGTCGGCGTCGGCGATGTCCTGTCCGCGGCGGAGGAGGGCGAGCACCCGTTGCGTCTCGTCCACGACGGTGCGGCCACTGACCCTGGCCGAGGCGAGGGCTTGCCGGGATGATTCGGCACCTTCCGGCAGCCCGATCTCGGCCACGCCGAGGTGCACGCTCAGCATCGCGACCTGGTGGGCGACGACGTCGTGCAGGTCGCGGGCGATGCGGAGCCGTTCTTCGGTCACCCGGCGGGTGGCTTCGGCTTCACGGGTGGCCATGGCGGTCTCGGCCATTGCCACCAATGTCAGCCAGTGGTCCCGGTAGATGCGGAGCGCGGCTCCAGCCGCGCCCCCGGCCACGGCCGAGAACAGGGCGGCGACTCCGGTGACCGCGCCGCCCCGGAACCCTCCCACCGTCATGAACGCGGCCAGGAAGAAGCCCGCCACGATGGCGGTCCCGGCCACCGGCTGCTTTCCCCGCAGGGTGACTGAGAACAAGACCAGGACCGCGATCATCCACACCGAGAGCGGGTCGCGGCCTACGGCGGTGACGGCGAAGGATGCCGCGCTTGTCACGAGCAGCCCGGCCCATGGTTTCCACCATGACAGGACGGCACCACCGCCGGCGAGCAGGACGGCGGGGACGGCCGGGCCGTCCGATCTCGTCACCGCCACGGCCACGACCTGGCCAATGAACACCAGTGCGGCCACCGCGTAGGCGCTGAGGTGCAGCAGGTCCGGGCGGCGAATCCACAACGGTGCTGAGGGGCCGCCCTGATCGTTTCGCACCGTGACCATGAACCTGATTCTCGTTCACGTGCTGTGCGGCCGTGTACTTCGAACGACGTAGACGGCAGAACTACTTCATTCGAAGTACGTGGCTCTTGCCGAGGACGCCCAGACTCGTCATCGGCGCCACCGCCTCACCTCATCACGATCACAGGGGACACCCGATGACTCAGTCCACCGCAGCTCCGACCACGACCGCGATCGCGGACACGCCGTCCGGGCTCCGATCGCTCTACCTGATCCGGGTGGTCTTCTCCCTGATCTGGGTGGCCCTCGTCTTCACGACTTCAGCCTCGCTCAAGTCGGCGGACACGCCCACGGTGGTGGCGGCTGTGCTGCTCGTCATCTACCCCCTGTGGGACGCCGTCGCGACGTTCCTCGAGCATCGCCTGGCTGGCGCCGGCACCCCGAGCCGCGTCAGCATCGTCAACATCGCTCTTGGCCTCGCCGCCACCCTCGCGATGATCATCGCTGTCTTCTCCACCATCGGTACCGCCCTGCTCGTCTTCGGCATCTGGGCCCTTCTCTCCGGAGCGATCCAGCTCGTCGTGGCCGCCCGGCGCCGGCGCACCGTCGGCGCCCAGTGGCCCATGATCATCAGCGGTGGCCTGTCCGTCCTGGCCGGCGCGGTGTTCGCCGCCATGTCCGGCTCGGCGACGAGCGGCCTGTCCACCGTGGCCGGATACTCGGCCTTCGGCGCCTTCTGGTTCCTCGCCTCCGGCATCGCCCTGAGCCTCCGCACCCGGCGGGCAGAGCGTTGACCGCGGCGCGGACGGCCGCCAGTGGTCAGGCCGAGGGGGCCAGGACCACCTTGGTCCAGCCCTGTTCGCGAGCGTCGAAGTGCTGGTAGCCCTCGGGCGCCTGGTCCAGCGGGAGCTCGTGTGAGACGAGGAAGGAAGGCTTGGCCTTGTCCTGATGGATGAGGTCTCGCAGATGCCGGTTGTACCGCTTGACCGGGCACTGGCCGGTGCCCATCTTCTGGCCTTTGAACCAGAACAGCCCGAAGTCGAAGACCACCTCGCCCTGCTTGGCCAGGTCGTCGGGGCCGCCCGGGTCCTGCGGGACATAGACGCCGACGGTGCCGATCGACCCGGTGAACTTGACCGACTTGACCAGGTTGTTCAGGGTCGCGTTGGGGTGTTCCTGCCCGTTGGGGTCGTGCGCCTGGTAGCCGACACACTCACAACCCCGATCGGCGCCGAGCCCCTCGGTCTCTTCCATCACCTTGTCCACCGGGTCGACTCCGGAGTCGTCGATCGGGATGGCGCCGATCTGCTCGGCCAGGGCCAGCCGGTCGGGATGCCGGTCGACGACCATGACCTTGCTGGCGCTCTTGAGCGTGGCCGAGTAGGCGGCCAGCAGGCCGACCGGTCCGGCGCCGAACACCACCACCGTGTCGCCCGGCTCCACGCCGGCCATCTCGGTGGCGTGGTAGCCGGTGGGAAAGATGTCGGACAGCATCACGTAGTCGTTCTGCTTCTCCTGCGCGTCTTCGGGCAGCTTCAGGCAGTTGAAATCGGCCCAGGGGACCAGCAGCATCTCGGCTTGCCCGCCGTTCCACGGGCCCATGTCGGCGAAGCCGTAGGCCGCACCGGCGATGGTGGGATCCGGGTTGGCGACCAGGCAGTAGCTGGTCAGCCCGCGTTCGCAGTTGCGGCAGTGCCCGCAGGCGACGTTGAACGGCACGGCCACCATGTCACCAGCCGAGAGCTGCTCCACGGCCGAGCCGACTTCGATGACCCGTCCGAGGTTCTCGTGACCGAGTACCCGGCCGGACTCCATGTCGGTCCGGCCCTCGTACATGTGCAGATCGCTGCCGCAGATGTTGGTCCGGACGATCTGGATGATGGCGTCCGTGGGCCGTTCGATGCGCGGATCGGGCACATCCTTCACGCTGACGTCGCGCGGCCCGTTGTAGACGAGACCCTTCATCAGTCATCCACCTCACAGTGTCATTCGGGTTGGAAGCCCACCAGTCAGTGGGTTCCGTCAGCCATCCGGTCCAGCTCATCCTCGATCGCGGGCTTGGGCACCTCCCGCTGGTACTCAGACACCGGGTGCGGTCCCCGGTGACGGCGCTCCCGCGCCTGCCCGGCCCGCTGCGCTGGGGTGGGGTGCAGGTCGGCGGCCGGATCGGTCGGCACCGACCGGGCCACCTCGGCCCGGTTCGCGTACTCCTCCGGCGGGATCGCGCGCAGCGCCCCGAGCACCTCCTGCGGGGCGCCGGCGTCGTCGGCGGCCCGCAGCAGGTCCTCCTTGCCGGCCGGAAAGTCGACGTCGCGCAGGTACCTGACGACCTCGTCGCTGGTCACGTGGGGCATGGCGCTCCTCTCGCAGCTGCCTTCGCGTACACGCGCTCGTATCCCTCGGCCATGACCGCCACGTCGAAGTACTGCTCGACGTGGCGGCGGCAGGCGGCGGGATCAAGGTCGGCGGCTTTCCTGATCGCCGCCGGCATGGCCGCCGGGTCATCGAGGATGAACCCGGTCACTCCGTCCGCGACAACTTCCGGTACGGAGCCGCGGTTCAGCGCGACCACGGGGGTGCCACAGGCCATCGCCTCGATCATCACCATGCCGAACGGCTCATCCCAGCAGATGGGAAACAACAGGCAGCGCGCCTGCCCGGCCAGTATCTGTTTGGTCCGCATGTCCGCCTCGCCGACGAACCGGGCGCGCTCGTCCAGCCGGGGCGCGACCTCGGCTCTGAAGTACGCCAGTTCCTGCGGTTCCTGCAGCTTGCCCGCCAGCAGGATCGGCCGGCCGGCCTCCCTGGCCGCGTCGATGGCCAGGTGAGCACCCTTCTCCGGGCTGAACCGGCCCAGGAAGAGCACGTAGTCTTCTTTGTCCGGCTGGAATCTGAAGTCGGCCACGTTGATCGCGTTGTGAACCGTCGCGCTCCACGTCACGCCGCGCCCGAGCTGCCGCTGCGTGTCCGAGATGGCCACCAGGCAGACGTCCGGCGAGACCATCTCGTAGTAGGTGCCGGTCTCGCCGGTGACCGGGCCGTGCGCGGTGACCACGGTCGGCGCCTTCCGGCCCCGCGCGGCCAGCGGGCCGGCCAGCGTGTGGTCGTGGATGACGTCCACGTCCAGGTCGTCGAGGTAGCGGGCGGCCCAGGCCGCCTGGACGATCTCCGGCAGCGGCTCGCCCAGCCGCTGGGACGGGGCCTGCTCGAACGTGCGCAGGAAATGGGCCCGGGTGCCGTTGTAACCGGCCCCGACCAGGGCCACCTCGTGACCACGTTCGATAAGCGCGTCGATGAGATCGCCCGCCATCAGCTCGATCCCGCCGTACGCCTGCGGCGGTACGTCGAACCAGGGCGGCATCACGAACGCGATCCGCAGCCGCCGGCCACCCGGGCCGGGGCGCCGGTCAATTTTCACCGTGCCCCCCGGAAGCGTGTTCCGACGCTGGCGCCTGCACCAGCTCGATGTCCGGTGGCAGGCCGCTGACTTCAATGCTGTCTCCCGAGGCCCGGATCGACACCCGGCCGCCCGCGAACGGCAGCCGGTCGATCCGGATTTCGCCCAGTTCATCCGGCAGCGCCGGGGCGATCCGGAGCTGACGGCACGGGACACACGGCTCGAACCGCAGCAGCATCCGCAGCAGGAGCAGCGGGGCGGCTGACGCCCAGGCCTGCGGGGAGCAGGACGTGGGGTAGGGCAGCGGCTGCGGACATTCAGTCCGGTCGAAACCGCAGAACAACTCGGGCAGCCGGTGGTCGAACCACCGGGCCGCGGCCAGCATGCCGAGGGCGGCCCGCTGGGCGTGACCGGTGAAGCCGTAGCGCATCAGCCCGGCCGCGATGATGGCGTTGTCGTGCGGCCATACCGATCCGTTGTGGTAGCTCATCGGGTTGTACGCCCGCATGCTGGAGGCCAGCGTGCGGATGCCCCAGCCGGTGAACATCGGCGGGCTCATCAGCTGGTCGGCGACGGTCTGGGCCTTGCCGGCGTCGACGATACCGGTGAACAGGCAATGGCCCATGTTCGACGCGAGGGCATCGATCGGGCGTTTGTCGCGGTCCAGGCCGACCGCGTACCAGCCCTGGTCCGGTAGCCAGAACGTCTCGTTGAACGCGCGCTTGAGCCCGGCGGCCCGTTCCTCGTAACGCCGGGCCGTACCGGCGTCGCCCATGTCCCGGGCGATGTGGGCCCGGGCCAGGTAGGCGGCGTACACGTATCCCTGCACCTCGGCCAGCGCTATCGGCGGCTGCGCGATGGTGCCGTCGGCGAAATTGATGCCGTCGAAGGAATCCTTCCACCCCTGGTTGACCAGGCCGCGATCGGTGCGGCGGCGGTACTCGACGAAGCCGTCCCCATCCACGTCGCCGTACCGCTCGATCCAGGCCATGGCCCGGTCCGCGTGCGGCAGCAGCTCCTCGGCCGCGGGGCCGGGCAGTACGCCCCAGCGGTGCAACTCGCCGAGCAGCATGACGAACAGCGGTGTGGCATCGACGGATCCGTAATACGCCGAGCCGTTCGGGCCGGACGTGCTGCTGACACTTTCTCCGTGCCGGACCTCATGAATGATCTTGCCCGGTTCCTCCTCGGTGAGCGGATCCAGGTGGTCGCCCTGGAGCTCAGCCAGCGTGCGGACCGTGCCCACCGCCAGTGACTGGTCCAGGGGCAGGGCCATGCAGGAGGTGAGCACCGAGTCCCGGCCGAAGATGGTCATGAACCACGGAGCACCGGCCGCGACGGCGGCAGGCCGGTCCGGCCGGTCAGGATCGAAAATACGTAGTGACCCCAGGTCGTCCCGGCTCCGGCGCAGTGTCCGGGAAAGGCTCCCGCACGTGGTCGCCGCCACCGGGCTGTCGCGCTCCCACAGCTGCCGCCGCTGAGCCGGCCGGGCGTCCTCGATCGGCTGATCGAGGGGGAAACGCGGCGCCAGTTCCTGCCCGTCGATCATGGGCTGCACGAGAACGGTGACCCGCCAGGTGCCGCGCGGTTCCACCACCACGGTGAAGGACAGGCCGCCCGGGCTGACCGCTGCTTCGTGGGCGCTGACCCGGACGCCCCGGAGCCGATCCTGCAGCCGGGAGGAGATCAGCAGGCCGTCGCGGCCGGCATCCACCGTACGCAGTCCGGCATCGGTGTTCCGCCCGGCCTTGACGTCGAAGATGCCGGCCAGATCCGACTCGGCCCGCAGGCTGATGTGCACTCCGATGGATTCTTCGGCGAAGTTCTGCACGGTGATGTCCTCACGCATGCCGTCCCCGACGTACCGGGTCCGGGTGACCAGCACCGTGCTCTCGGCCCGGCCTGGCCGTGGATGGCTGCGCCCCACGAACGTGGCGCAGAACGGCTGAGCCGCCAGCACGGCCATCGGCTCTACCGGGTCGCCGTCCACCAGCAACTCCCATCGCGACGCCAGCCGGGTGTCCCGGTAGTACACCCCGTCGGTGCCGCCGGGCCGGATGTCACCGGACGGCGGGCAGACGCAGAACGCCGTGCCCTCGAGGAGAGTGATCGCGCCCGGGGTGACGGGGCTGGGAATCTGCTGCGCAGCCGGCTCGGTCATCGTGCTCACACCCGGACGACCGGCCGTGCCGCCCAGCCCCCGGCCAGCGGCAGTTCACCCGCCAGCCCGGTGAGTTCGGCGAGCCGCTGAACCATCTCGGACAGCGCGACGAACTGGATGGAGCAGGCCTGCCGGTCGGCCTGCTGGCAGGTCTCGGCCAGCAGCCGGGTGGCGAAACAGTCGATGAAGGTGACGCCGGACAGGTCGACGAGCAGGCGGGTTCCGTTTTCCCACAGCAGGTTCAGCAGGCTTTGCTCAAGCCACGCCGCCGAGTTGATGTCGGCGTCCCCGGTCACGTCGACCAGGACGTGGTCGTCGTATCGCCGCACGAACATTGACAGGTACATGACGCTCCTGAGCGGTCCGGTTTCCTACCCATGACCATGGCCGCCTGCGACCGCGCCGGGCATCCACAGAACGGCTAGTTGTTCTGGCCGGTCACGCTCACCGGTGCGCGGGCTGCTGCCGCAGGGCTGTTTCCAGGGCCGCGATCCGGTCGAGCAGGTCGGCGACCAGGCCGAGCGCGGCGTAGTTCAGCCCGAACCCGGCCCGCAGCCGCTGCAGTCGCGCCACGGCCGGCAACTGGTCGGAACCGAACGTCAGGTCGCCTGCCGCGTCCCGGGCCGCGTCCACGACGCCCAGCACCACCAGCCGGCGCACCAGGTCCGGGTGCAAACCCGCCTGCCTGGCGAACTGGTTCAGGCTGAGCCGGATGACCGGCCGGGGACCGGGACGGACCCGGATCAGGGCATAGCTCACCGACGTTCCATCACCGGTCACGAGCGTTCCCTCGGGTTGAAATGCGACTTTTCGGCCAGCTGCTCGAACAATCCGCGCTCGGCCCGGGTCAGCCGCCGGGGCACCATGATCCGGGCCTCCGCGTACAGGTCACCCGGCGGGCCGTTCGGGTTGGGCAGGCCGCGGCCGCGCAGCCGGATCCGCCGGCCGCTGGACGAGCCCGCCGGTACCTTGATCTTGGCTTCACCGTCCGGTATGTCCACCACGACCGACGTACCCAGTGCGGCTTCCCAGGGGGCCAGCCGCAGCTCCATGAAGACATCGCGCCCGTCCACCCGGTAGCGCGGGTCTGGGTCGAGCCGCACGATCAGGTAGAGGTCTCCGCTGGGCGCGCTGTCGCTGCCGCGGCCGCCCTGGCCGGCCAGCCGGATCCGCTGGCCGCTGGTCACTCCCGCCGGTACCCGCACCTCCAGGGTCCGGGTGGTGCCGTCCCCGGCCACCGTGATCGACCGCCGGGTGCCCCGGTACGCCTCCTCCAGGCTGACCTCGAGTTCGGCTTCCTGGTCGGCGCCCGGTATGGGACCCCGGCCGCGGCCGGCCCGGCCTCCGAACAGGCCGCCCAGCAGGTCCTCGAAGTCCACGTCGCCGGATCTGAAGCCGAACCCGCCCGCGTCGCGGAAGGCACCGTCATCGCCGAATCCGCCGGGGCCGGGCCCAGCCCCCGTTCGGGCCCGGCCCGCCCGGGGGCCCCCGCTGGTGCGCCGCCAGGTTTCCGGGTCCGCGTCGTCCGGAACCTGCCGGAAGTCGCGCCCGAACGCGTCGTAGCGGCGGCGCGTCTGCGGGTCGGACAAGACGTCGTAGGCCTCCGAGACGTCCTTGAACCGATCCTCCGCACCTGGGTCGTGGTTGACGTCCGGATGGTAGGCCCGGGCCAGCCGGCGGTAGGCACGCTGGATCTCGTCCTGGCTGGCGGTCCTCGGCACGCCCAGGACCTCGTAGAAGTCCTGGGCGGAGCCGGTCTGGGGACGGCCCGGCATCAGCCGGACCTGGCCACTACCACCTGCGCGGGCCGCAACTGCTGGTCGCCCTCGCCGTAACCAGGCCGGACCACCTCGACGATCTGGCCATTTTCGGCGTCCGGGTCGCCGCGCACGCCCACCGCATGATGCCGGGTCGGGTCGAACATGGCGCCGTCATCATCGCGCCGCGGGAAGCCGATCCGCTCCAGGACGGCCAGCGCCTGGTGCCGGACCGCCTGGATGCCGTCGATGATGGCGGACGGCTCGACCGATGCGTGGGCCAGCGCCCGGTCGAGGTTGTCGATGACCGGCAGCCATTCCCGGGCCACGTCGGCCCTGGCCTCCGTCCGGGCCTGGCTGACCTGCTGTGCGCACCGCTTGCGGGTGTTGTCCAGGTCGGCCAGGGCCCGGCGGTACCGGTCCTCCAACTCGGTGTTCTGGTCCGGCGCCGCCTCCTGTTCCGGCGGCGGCACTGGTTCTTCACTCATTGGTGGTGAACTCCGCGTCGATGACGTCGTCGTCGTGGCCGGTCCGGTCGCCGTCCGGTGTGCCGTTCTGGCCACCAGGCTGGCCTCCGCCCGGGGCCGCGGCCATGGCCAGGCCCTGCTGCACCTGGCGCAGGTCGGCGGCGAGGGTCCGCAGCCTTTCCAGCGGCGTGTTGTCATCCCCCAGCGCCTGCCGGGCCTCGGTGGCCAGGTTCTCGGCCCGGGCCTTCTCGTGCACCGGCAGCGCGTCGCCTCGCTCCGTCAGCAGGCGTTCTACCTGGTAAGCGACCGTGTCGAGCTCATTGCGGGCATCGGTCAGCTCGCGCACTCGCCGGTCCTCGTCACGGTGCTGCTCGGCGTCGGCGATCATCCTCTCGATCTCCGACTGATCCAGATTGGATGTCTCGCTGATCGTGATCCGCTGCTCGGCGCCAGTGTCCTTGTCCCGCGCGGACACGTTGAGGATGCCGTTGGCGTCGATGTCGAAGGTGACCTCGATCTGCGGGGCCCCGCGTGGTGCGGGCCGGATGTTTTCCAGCCGGAACCGGCCCAGCACCCGGTTGTCGGCGGCCCGTTCCCGCTCACCCTGCAGCACCACCACGTCCACCGCCGACTGGTTGTCCTCGGCGGTGCTGAACACCTCGGTGCGCCGGGCCGGGATTGTGGTGTTGCGCTCGATGATCTTGGTCATCACGCCGCCCAGCGTCTCGATGCCCAGTGACAGCGGCGTGACGTCGAGCAGCACGACATCCTGGACGTCGCCCTTGATCACCGCGGCCTGGACGGCGGCGCCCAGGGCCACCACCTCGTCCGGGTTGACGGTCATGTTCGGGTCTTTGCCTCCGGTCAGCCGGCGGATCAGGTTTTGCACGGCCGGGATCCGGGTCGACCCGCCGACCAGGATGACCTCATCGATGTCGGCCGAGGTCAGCCGCGCGTCGGCCATCGCCTGCTTCACCGGGCCCTCGGTCCGCTCCACCAGATCGGCGGTGATCTGGTCGAACGTCGAGCGCATCAGGGTGGTGTTCAGGTGCTTGGGCCCGGACGCGTCGGCAGTCAGGAACGGCAGGCTGATCGAGGTCTGGGTCACCGACGACAGCTCGACCTTGGCCTTCTCCGCCGCCTCGAACAGCCGCTGCAGGGCCTGCGGGTCGCTGCGGACGTCGATCCCGGTGTCGTTCTTGAACTCATCGGCCAGGTAATCCACGATCCGGCGGTCGAAGTCGTCACCGCCCAGGTGGGTGTCACCGGCGGTGGCGCGCACCTCGACCACGCCGTCCCCGATGTCCAGGACGCTCACGTCGAACGTGCCGCCGCCGAGGTCATAGACCAGCACCGTCTCGTTGGACTTCTTGTCCAGACCGTAGGCGAGCGCGGCCGCGGTGGGTTCGTTGATGATGCGCAGCACCTCCAGGCCGGCGATCCGGCCCGCGTCCCTGGTCGCCTGGCGCTGCGCGTCGTTGAAGTACGCGGGGACGGTGATGACCGCCTCGGTGACCCGCTCACCCAGGTACTTTGTCGCGTCCTCGGCCAGCTTGCGCAGGACGAGGGCGGAGATCTCTTCCGGCGCGTAGAGCCGGTCCTGCACCTGGAACCGGGCGGCGCCGTCGGGCCCGGGCACCACGTCGAACGACACGGTGTTCAGCTCGCTGGTCACCTCGTCGTAGCGCCGGCCGATGAAACGCTTGGCCGAGTAGATCGTCCCTTTGGGGTTGATGATCGCCTGGCGCCGGGCCAGCTGGCCCACCAGGCGCTCACCCTGCGGGGTGAAGGCCACCACCGATGGCGTCGTCCGCTGTCCCTCCGCGTTCGGGATCACCGTGGGGTGGCCGTTCTCCGTCGTCGCGATGACGGAGTTGGTGGTACCAAGGTCAATGCCGACGGCAGTGGCCATCACAACCTCCTGATCAGCCGCTGATTTCGACGTGGTGCGGCTTGGCCGCTTCCGACTTGGGGATGTTCACGGTCAGTACGCCGTCCCTGAGCTGAGCGGTCACGCCGTCGGGATTCACGTCACCGGGCAGGACGGCGCGGAACTCGAAATGGCCGGTGGGGCGCTGGGTCCGGTGCCGGCGCTCGTTGCCGTCCTGGTTCTGCTGGCTCTGCCCCTGCTGCCCCTGCTGGGTCTGGCCCTGCTGGCCTTGCTGGCTCTGGCCTTGCTGGGTCTGGCCTTGCTGGCTCTGGCCTTGCTGGTCCGGGATCTCCCCGCTGATGATCAGCTCACGGTCCTGTAGCTGAATGTCGATGTGGTCCCTGCTCACCCCGGGCAGGTCGACCCGCACCACGTAGGCGTCGTCGGTCTCAGCGATGTCCCCTAGCGGGACCCAGGACAGGTCGGCGGTGATGGCCGGCATGAAGTTGCCGAAGGCCAGATTCATCAGCTGGCCCATGCGGTCATAGATGTCCTCGAACTCGCGGGTTGGGTTGACGACGGCAAGGTTCCGCCCGTTTCCGCGGCTGGTGCGGCGAGCTGGGAGCGTGGCCATGTCTGCCTCCTCAGGCTGAATGAGTTCTCCGGTTACCCCAGATTTCGGGACCGCGGCGGCGGCCACATCCTTCATCCAGCTAGTCCTGCGCCGGGCCGCCAGGTGACTACCGACCTTGGTGAAGTGCGAACCCGGGAACGACCGGAGGCTGGGTGCCGAGCGCATGTACCGCGAGGAAGCCAAGGAGGAGTGCCATGCTGAGCAGCCCACGCCTACGGGACAGGGGCGCCGGGCCCGCGGGCGCGACGCGGTGCACGGAGGCCGCGGACCTGTCCGTCAGCCAGTTGACCGCCGTCGTGACCAGCCCGCGGGCCCGGTGCTGGGGGACCAGCAACCCGGACGACTGGTTCCCCGTCGCGGCCCGGCAGGACCGGGCCCGGACCGAAGCCGCCCATGCCCTCCAGCTCTGTGCGGCCTGCCCGGTGCGGGCCCAGTGCCTGGAACTGTCCATGCGTGTCTGGCACGCCGGGGGCAAGCACGGAATCTGGGGCGGTCTCATGGCCGCCGATCGCACCAAAGCTCACCGCCGGTGGCTGGCGGGAGTCACGGTCACTGCCTTGCTGTCCGGCTCAGACTGACCCCGATGGGTGAGGCTTCCCGGCCGCCTCTTCGGCGGCCATCCGCGCCAGCTGCACCCGTGAGCTGACGCCCAGCTTCCAGAAGACATGCCGTAGGTGAAAGGCCACGGTGTGCGAGCTGAGGAAAACTCGGCTCGCCACCTCACGGTTACTGAGCCCCTGTACGACCAGGTCGGTGACCCGGCGTTCGGTCTCGGTCAGGCTGTCCCAGCCGAAGGACGGCCGGTCGGTGTGCTTCCAGTGCCGGACCCGGGTGCCCACACCGCGCAGGCACAACCGGACGCGGGCCATCCCGTCCGCGGCGCCGAGCCCTTCGTACAGTTCATAAGCCTGCCGAAGCCGGACCTCGGCGTCGTCGTTGCGACCCTGATCCGCCCAGGCGTTTCCGGCATCCTCCAGCGCGCAGGCCCTGGCCGGCACGGCGGCGTACCGCTCGGCCGCCTGGTCGAGGATGTGCGGATCCTGCTCGGCCAGCCCGCGGGCGTGATGGGCGGCGGCCGCCATCTCGGCGTCAGCGGGTTTGCTGGCGGCCAGCTGCCGGGTGGCTGAAATCAGGCTGGCCGCCTTGGCCTCGTCGCCGGTGGCCAGCGCACCGCGGATGAGCAGAATCGCCCCCTCCGGGTCGGCGATCCGGGCGTCGAACAGAGTCTGTTGCAGATGCCGCTCGAGATCATGGGCGTACGTCTGTATGTCGAGTTCCACGTGCACCATACGGCCACCTCTGCTCCGGGTCCGGGGAGATCACCGCACCAGCTTGGGCGCTGCGGCGGCCCGCCACACCGTCCCCCCTGGACGAACCGGCTGTCCCCAGAGGACAAGCAGCTGGTCAGGACGGGCGGAGCGCGTGCAGGGTGCGCCAGGCGCGGGTGGCCAGCTGCAGGTTGAACACGGTGTCCGGCACGCTGAGGTCATAACCGGATACTTCGCGGATTCGCCGCAGCCGGTATTTGAGCGTATTGCGGTGGACAGACAGCGCGGTGGCGGACGCGTCATAGCTGCCGCCGTGATCCAGGTATTCGCTCAGCGTGAGCACCAGCTGGGCGCCGTGCACGGTGTCGTAGTCGGCCAGCTGGCCCAGCCACCGCTGGACGTACTCCTCGATCGCGGACATGTCACTGGAGCCGGCCAGCAGCTGGTAGACGCCAAGTTCACTGAACATCGTCACCTGCTCCGGCCCGCCGATCGTCCTCTGGATCTGCAGCGCCAGCTGGGCCTCCCGGTAGGAATGCGGCAGGTCGCTGGCCGCGCGGTAGCGGCCCCCGACGCCCGCCCGGCAGCCAGCGCCCAGCAGTCCGGCCGCCACGGCCTGGCGGAGTTCCTCCCACGAGGCCTCGGTGTGGGCCAGCACGACCACGTCCCGGAGCCGTGGCGCCACCAGGGAGCCGACCCTGATCTGCCGGACGGCCCGGCCGACCGCGTGCAGCAGCAGGTCGATGTCGTCCTTGCCTCGCGCCTTCTCGATCAGCAGGACCCGGTGCGGCCGGCCGAGGTCATAGCCGAGAACCTGGGCCCGGTTCAGCATCGCGGTCTCATCCGGTCCGGCCCCCGCGATCAGGTCGAGGACCAGGTTGATCCGCATATGAGCGTTGGACTGAGCCACGTTCTGCAGCCGGGCGACTTCCATGGCCAGCACCGTGCCGGCATACTCCAGCGCCATGGTCTCGGTCTCGCCTACGGTCCCGTCCGGATCCTGCAGCGTCAGCACCCCCATCGGCTTTCCGCCCAGCAGGACCACCGTGGACAAGCCCGGTCCGGACCGGATCGGCCGTCCCGCCGCCATCAGCCGGCCCAGGAACCGGTCCTGCTCATCCCGGGCGATCTTGGGGTACGGGTCCGGACGGCCCGGGCCCGCCCAGGCCTGCAGGTTGCCGAACCGGTCCTCGATGGCCACCGTCCGGCCGGTCAGCTTGTGCACGGCCCGCGCGATGCCGTCCTGGCCCTCGCCGCCCAGCGCGACCCGGGTCAGCGTCTGGTGGACCTCCATGCTGCGGGCCAGGGCCAGGTTGGCGGCCCGCAGTTCGGCGGCCTGCTCCCGTTCCCGGCTGAGCAGCCGCACGTTCGACAGCGCCACCCCCGCCTGCTGGGCCAGGAGCTGAAGCAGGAACCGCTCGCTGTCACCGGGTGGCTGCTCCGCGCCGACCACCAGGTATCCCGACGGCCCGTGCGTACTGCCGAGCGAGTACGCGTACGACCACGGCACTCCAGCCAGTTCAACCGGCCTGCTGTCACCGCTGCCGGCGCTGGAGCCCGCAAAGGTGATGACCGGCGTTACGGTCGGCTCGTCTTCCCGGCCCACCGGCCAGATGTTTCGCCACTGGCCGTCCAGGAAGATCGCCCGCGTGGTGCAGTCGCAGAGCGACTCGGCCGCGTTGGCCACGAAGTGCAGGATGCTGGTCTGGCTGTCCTGCTGGGTCAGCAGCATGAACAGCACCAGCAAGCTTCTCAGCGCGGAGAGCTGCTCACGAGCGGGTGCCCCGCTCTGGTCAGGAGGCCGGCCCGCCATCGGGCGCGCCGGTCCCGTCGAGCTGTGTGTTTGCTGAGATGAAGTAGGGGTTGTCGTGGAGGACTCCGTCCACGACCGACAGGGGATGGGTGCGCAGCACGTCCATCAGTATCTCGGCGCCAGACAGCCGCAGGTCGTACATGCACAAGATCAGCTCAGGCAGGTCCGCGACGAACTCGGTCAGCCGGGCCTCGTACCGCATGAACTCCCGGCGGCTGTCGGCGTCGAGCTCGCGTGGCATCTCGCCGGCGGCCCGGGCGAACCCGGAGTCAGCCGCGTCAGCCGCCGTGGCCGCCTCCTTCCAGAAGCTGAGCATGTCGTCCGGGACGAACTTGCCGCTCCGCAGATAGGCATCGGCCGGCGTGGCCAGCTTGAGCTGGCCACGCTCCACCGACTGGTCGAGGTCGATGTGGTGCCCGAGCCGTGCCAGCACCTCCTTCGGGCCCAGTGAGGCCAGTATGCAAATGCACTTGTCCCCGGTGCGCAGGCCGCGGGCCAGGAAGGGCATCACGATTTTGTCCCGCGATGCCGAGTCGCTGTAAAACGCGCAGATGTGACTTCCGGCCGGTACGGATCGGTCAAAGAAGCCCAGGTGAACGGAAGGCTTCATAGCCTGCTCCCTCACGATGGCGTGCCCGGCCCTTCCCCGGCTGGCCGATCACTGAAACCACCGAAGACCGATTTACAGTCCTTTTTTACGCACTTGCGCACTGTCCTTTACCTTCGGCCGTGGGACTACCCGACCAGGTGATGTGGCGCGGTCTCAGATGACCGAATGTGGGATCCGCAGGTGACCGGACCCAACTCCAGAAGGGGATGAGGCGATGAAATCGGACTCTGAGATCAGGGACGACGTGATCGATGAGCTGCGGTGGGAGCCGCGCCTGACCGATCCCGACGCCATTGGTGTCGCGGTCAGGGACGGAGCCGTGACCCTCACCGGCAGCGTGCCCAGCTACGCCGAGAGACTGGCCGCCACCGAGGCCGCCGAGCGGGTGTACGGGGTCAAGGCCGTGGCCAACGACCTGAAGGTCAAGCTGCCCGGGAGCCCGCGTGATGACTCGGACATCGCCACCGCGATCGCCCACGTCCTCGAGTGGAACGTGCAGATCCCGGAGGGTCAGGTGCATGCCCGCGTCCAGGACGGCTGGGTCATCCTGGAAGGCGAGGTCGAGCACGACTACCAGCGCCGGGAAGCCGAGCGGATGGTCCGTAACGTGCGCGGGGTGGTGGGCGTGACCGACGACATCACGGTCAAGCCGCCGCCCGAGCCGGAGGCGGTCAAGGAGCAGATCGAAGAGACGTTCAAACGCGAGGCCGAGGTCGACGCCCGGCACATCCGGGTGGACATCAAGGACCACACCGCCAAGCTGTTCGGCCACGTGCACTCGCTGCATGAGGCCGAGGTGGCCCGGTCCGTGGCTGCGGCCGCCCCCGGCGTGGCCACGGTCGAAAGCCACCTGCTGGTCTCGCCCTGAGGGGAGTGCGGCGATGAGCGACCTGATCGTTATCGGCTACCCTGACGAGCAAACTGCCCAGCGGGCCTGGGCCGAGCTCACCCAGCTGCAACGTGACTACCTGATCGACCTGGAGGACGCGGCCATCGTCCACCGGGACCGCGACGGCAAACTGCACGTGACCACGCCCGCGCACCACGCCGTGGCCTGGGGAACCCTCAGCGGCCTGTTCTGGGGCGTGCTGATCGGCCTGCTGCTGCTCGGCCCGCTGGCCCCGGTGGTCGGCGCGGCCGGCGGCATCATGGGGGCGGCCATCGGCGCGGGCACGGACCTGGGCATCAAGGACGATTTCCGGCAGCGGGTGCAGGAACTGGTGCAGCCCGGCACCTCCGCTCTCCTGATCGTCGCCCGCAGGGTCACCCCGGACAAGTTCACCGAGGCGCTGCGGCCGTACGGCGGCACGGTCCTGAAGACCTCGCTGCCCCATGACGCCGAGCAGCAGCTGATGAAGGCCCTGCACGGCGACGACCCCCAGGCCCCGACCTGGCAGCAGCACGACCCCACCGCGGCCTGACCCGCCCTGGCTCTCCGCGCCGCCCACTGCTCCCTCCCGGGTGGCGCGGAGTCAGGGTGTCCGAAAGCAACTGCCGAGGGAGGTTCCATGCCCGTGATGGGCGTCAAGAAGTTCGAGCGTTTCTTTCGCAGCGCCGGCGGCATCGACGTCGATCGCAACGACCTCCAGCGCTATCTGGATTTCGGCAATGACGTGCTCTACGACCTGCTGATCCGCGGACGAGCCGTGGCCCGGGCCAACGTCCGCGACGTGATCGAGCCCTGGGACCTGCCCATCACCGCGGGTATCGAACGGGGCATGCACCGGTTCCGGGAGATCGACGTGGACATCGAGCTGCGGCCGATTCTGGCCGAGATCGCGGCCCGGCCGCCGCTGGACGCCACGGTCGACGAGACCCTCGAGCGTGAGCTTCCCGAGGTGTTCGGCGGCGTCAGCGTAGCCCTGGCCCAGTCGTTCAATCTGATCGACGCGGAGCTCAAGGCGGTGCACAGCGAGGAATGGGAGCGAGCGTTCAACCTGTTCCGGCTGGTGATCTGAGCGTGCCGCGGCCTCCCGGCGCGGCCACCCGAGCGAGCCCGGCTGACCCGGGAAGGAGCCCCCGTGACCGCGCCTGATCACCATGACCTGCCGCTGCGCGACTATGACCATCTGCCGCTGCCGTCAGTGGCCGAGCGGATCCGGCCGCTTTCAGCCGAGGAGATCACCGAGCTGCTGCGGTACGAGCGCGCGCGCGCGCACCGGCCGCTGGCCATCCAGATCTTCCGGCTCCGGCTGGACGAGCTGGCTCACGGGGCGCAACCCACCGCGGGCCGGCAGCAGCGCGGCCCGGACTATCCGCCGTCCCCCCACGAGACGTCCCCGGTGTCGCCCCGCACCGCCGCACGGCCGATGCACCCGCCGCCCCACGGCGACCCGGCCCAGCCGGGAAAACCCAAGGGCGACCGGCCGCCCATCTGAACCACCGTGCTGATCCCCATGATCAGGCACCGCGCCCAGCCGGCCGTGACCACCATCGTGCGGCTGACCGTGACCGCCATCTTCGCCTACCTGATGGGTGTGCTGCTGACCGCCACCCCGCGGCCGGTGCTGGCCCCGCTCACCGCCCTGCTGGTCGCGCAGGTCAGCGTCTACCAGACCCTCCGCAGTGCGGTCACCAAGGTAGCCAGCGTCGTGGCCGGAGTGCTGCTGGCCGTGGGCCTGTCGGCCTGGGTCGGGTTCACCTGGTGGGCCCTGGGGCTCACAATCGGTATTGCGCTGGGCATCGGCTACGCGCTGCGGCTCGGCGACAACATCCTCGAGGTCCCGATCAGCGCGATGCTGATCTTGTCGGTCGGTACCCGGACGGCGGCCGACGGGCGGATCATTGAGACCTTCGTCGGCGCCGGGGCTGGCCTGATCGCGGGGCTGGTGCTGACCCGTCCCCGGGTGCAGTCGGCCGAAGATGCCGTCGTGGAGCTGTGCGGGAAGATGGCCGCCCTGCTGGACGACATGGCCCGCGGTCTCGACGAGGACCGCCTCGGCGACGCCGCCAGCTGGTTGCGGCAGGCCCGGGCCCTGGGCGGGGAGACGCGGTATGTCGATGAGGCGATCCACCAGGCCGAGGAGAGCCTGCGGCTGAACCCTCGTGGCCTGCGGCTACCCGACAGCACACCCAGCCTGCGCGAGGCCCTGGAAACACTGGAGCACGAGGCGACCACGGTGCGGCTGCTGGCCCGCTCGCTGGCCGACAGCACCCAGCTGACCGGAGGCGACGGGCCGCTCACCGACCCGGAGGCCCGGCAGAACCTCGCTCGGCTGCTGGCCGACCTGGCCGCCGCGGTCCGCACCTACGGGCAGCTCGCGGTCCAGCAGAGCCCGGTCCAGCGGGAACGGCTCCGGGGGGAACTGGAGCAGCGGCTGCGCACGGCGCGGGCCGGGCAGGACGAGCTCGGCGGCCGCCTCGGCGCCGACCCCGCGGCCCGGCCGGTGGACTGGCCGCTGCGGGGCGAGCTGGTCAGTCTGGTGGACCGGTTTGCGAAGGAGCTGGGCAGCGGGCAGCCGCGTCGCCGCCGGCGCCGGACGCCACGTTTCCGGCGCCGGCCGCCACCCCGGATGCCGCTGCGCCGCCTGCCGTCGGACCGTCCGGTCCGGCCGCGCTTCTAGGAAGTGAGGAGTCCGCCATGACCAGTGCCGGATCTGACCCTGACCCGGGCATCGTCACCAAGTACAGCCCCCGGTCCGTGCTCGACACCACCACCCTCCTGGCCGACCTGGTGCTGTCCCGGGGCCTGAAGCTGTTCGCCGTGATCCACCAGGACGCCGAGGCCCGGTCAGCCGGGCTGAACCTGCCCGAGACAGACCTCGTGATCTTCGGCGATCCCATCCGGGAGACCCCCGTCATCGCTGACTGCCGGTTCGCCGCGCTGGACGTCCCGCTCCGGGTCATGATCTGGACCCAGAGTGGCCAGACCCGGATCTCCTACTACCCCCCCACCGCGATCGCCGCCCGGCATCGTCTGAGTACCGGTCAGGCCCGGCGGCTCAATACGATCGACGCTCTCACCGATGCGGTCATCGCTCCCTGATTAACTCCGGGCATATCGGAAAAACAACTCTCCAGGGCGTGCCCGGACCGGACGCCGGGAGAGGGTGTGACCGTGCGAGGAGAGGAGCTCGATCGGCGGGTGGGGGACGCCGTGGTGGTGAGGGACGCCTTCGAGAGCATCCCCGTCCTGGTGGCGGCGCTCGAAGGGCCCGATCACCGCATGGTCGCGGCCAACGGCGCCTACCGCACGTTCGCCGGGCGGGCGGACTTCATCGGCAAGACCGCGCGGCAGGTGTTCCCGGACGCCGCCAGCCAGCGGCTCTTCGAGCTGCTGGACCAGGTGTACGCCTCCGGGGAGCCCGTCACCGCCCGCGAGTGGCGCATCCAGCTGGATCCGGCCGGGACCGGCGCTCCCGACGAGGTGTACCTGGACTTCACCGTCACCCCGTGGCGGACCGCCGACGGTGGTGTCCGCGGTGTCCTGGTTGTCCAGACCGATGTGACCGACCGGGTACGTGAACGCCAGGCGGCCCAGGACAGCGCCATGGTGGCAGAACGCCGGTACCAGGCCGCCCGCGGCACGGTGACCATCTTGCAGGCCGCCCTGCTGCCCGCGGCGCTGCCGGTGCTGCCGGGCGTGGAGCTCGCGGCCCGCTACCTGGTGGCCGGGCAAGATCAGGCCGCGGGCGGGGACTGGTTCGACGCGATACCGCTGCCGGACGGCACCGTGGCCCTGGTCGTCGGGGACGTCGTGGGGCACGGGGTAGCGGCCTCCGCCGCCATGGGCCAACTCCGCGCGGTGCTCAGCGAACGGCTGACCGCCCAGCCGGACCTGACCGCGGTGCTGGAGCAGGCCGACACCTTTGCCGCCGGTAACCGCGCACTGCGGGCGGCCACGCTGTGCCTGGTGCTGCTCAACCCGGGCACAGGGCAACTGCAGTACGCGACCTGCGGGCACCCGCCGCCGCTGGCCGTCGCCACCGACGGGAGCACCCGCTATCTGCCCCACACCGGTATGGGCCCGCTGGGCAGCCGCTTCGGTACCGGCGCCATGCCCGGTCCGGCCAGCGAACTGCTGGCGCCGGGAGAAACAGTGTTTCTCTACAGCGACGGGCTGATCGAGCGGCCGGGCCGGACGATGGCGGAAGCTCTGGCGGAACTGGCGGCTGTGGCCGGCGACGTCGCCGCCAACCGGGTACTGCCAGCCGGCGCGGCCCCGAGCCGGCCCGAGCGGATGTGCCGGCTGACCGTGGAACTGCTGACCCGCACCGGGTACGCCGACGACGTGACGGTCCTGGCCGCCCAGCGCCGCCCCGCGCCAGTGCCGCCGCTGGCCCTGGAACGGCCCGCCGTCCGCGACAGCCTGGCCCCGATGCGCGAGGCCTTCACCGGCTGGCTCGACAGTTTCAGCCCGGTGGAGGACGACCGGCAGAGCCTGGAGATGGCCGTGTCCGAAGCGGTCACCAACGCCATCGAGCACGCCTATCCGCCCGGTACGACCGGCCCCGTCCGGCTGGCGGCGACCGTACTGCCGACCGGCTTCCTGGAGGTCAATGTGGCCGACCGGGGCCGCTGGCAGGAACCGGGCACCGTCGGCGACGGTCGCGGGCACGGCCTGCTGGTCGTCGGCCAGCTGGCCGACGAAATGGAGGTCCGGCACCCACCTCAGCATGCCGCCGAACCGTCCGGAGCGCGCGGCACCACCGTGACGATCCGGCACCGGCTGCGCCATCCCGCCGTGCTGGCCACCGGCACCAGCGCCACCGCGGCCAGCCGCCCGGCCGACCCGCCGTTCGCCGTACGGATCGTGACCGGAGAACCCCGTCCCCGGGTCCGGGTCACCGGGCCGGTGGACATCACCACCTCCGGCGAATTCACCCGGTCCTTGCTGGCCGCCTGCCGGGGCGGTGTGCTACCCCTGATCGCCGACCTTGACGCGGTCACCCTGCTGGCCAGTGCCGGGGTCCGCGCCCTGTTCGAGGTGACCGGTCAGCTGGCCGCGCATCAGCAGGACCTTGTCCTGATCGCCGGGCCGGCCAGTCCCGCCCGGGCCGTGCTGGACCTGGTGGGCCTGCCGTACATTTCCGGCGGCTCTGAGGTCATTGGCGTTCCGGCCGACGGCGGCTGAGTTTGTCGGCAGCAGTTTCGGCAGGCCACCCCGTTGCGCCCGTCCAGAGGGGATGACATCGTGAGATCGTGGCCGGCGAACCAGCTGCCCGCAGGCAGCTCTTCCCCTCCGGCGAACCGCACCTCTCGGTTACGGCCGTCCGGCACGGCGCTGCGCAGGTACTGCAGGTCAGGGGCGAGGTGGACGCCACCAGCGCCTGGCGCATCGATGGCGCGGTGGTGGGCGCGCTGCGCGCTGGGATCATCCATGGCCCGGTCATCGTCGATCTGTCCGGCGTGACCTTGTTCAGCGCGGCCGGCATCACCGCCCTGATGACGGCCAGGAAACTCTGCGACGGCCTCGCCGACCTTTGCGTCGTCGCCGTCTCATCGCCGGTCATGCGCCTGCTCGAAGTCACCGCCCTGTCCGGCGAGCTCACCGTCTATCCCACCCTCGACCAGGCTCTCACCGGCTCCGCCTGACCCTCCGGCCCGCGCCGTCCGTTACGTACGGCGTGCCCTTCCTAGCCGGTCTGGTGATGCGTCCGGCCGTGAAGGCGGCCACGCTGGAGCGAGGTGAAGCAGACACCCGCTCAAGGAGGATGAGGCCTTGGTGGAGGCCCGCGACTGCGGCCGCCGCGCTCCTCAGGGAGACGAGGCAGAAGAGCTGCGGGTGGGGGTACTGGCCGATCCTGGGCTGCCGGCCGAGGTGGCCGCGGCGCTGGCCGCGCACGGGCTGGCCGAACATCTGGCCGCGAAGATCGGGCCTTGGCCGAGGTGGATGGTGGAGACGGTTACCGCGGTGCTGCCGGTGAACGAGGACGGCATTGTGCCGTTGAGCAAGGTGGCCGCGGTCCGCCGCCGCGAGGGCTGGGACGTGGCGGTGTACCTGACCGACCTTCCCCGGCGGTCGGGCACCCAGCCGGTGGTGGCCGACCTCAGCATCACGCACGCCGCGGCCCTGATCAGCCTGCCCGCCGTGGGCTGGGTGCGGCTCCGGCGCTGCGTGCGGGACGTGGTCGTCCACCTGCTGCGCCGTTTGACCGAAGAAAGGCGCGAGCATGACCGGACAGACTGCGGCCGCCCGGACGAAACAGGACACCGGCGCCGGCTGGGGCGGTTCTTGGGCGATCTGGGCCTGATGGTGCACGAGGACGTCTCGTCCCATCCGGATGCCGACTTCACCTTGGCCCTGAACGGGTGGCACGGGCGGGCCCGCCTGCTGTTCGGCATGGTGCGCGACAACCGTCCGTGGGTGCTGGTCCCGCATCTGGCCAGTGCCACCGCGGCCGCGGGCGCGGCGACCGCGGCCGCCATCTTCTACAGCTCGATCTGGGGGATGGCTGAGGCGCTGCCGCCGTGGCGCCTCGCCCTCATCACGGTCGCGTCGGTCACGGTCATGGCCGTCTGGCTGCTTATCTACAACCACCTGTGGGAGCGTCCGGACGATCTTCACCCTCCGGCCGAGGCGGTCATTTACAACCTGTCCACCGCTGTCACCCTGCTGCTCGGAGTGGCGTGCATGTACGGGCTCCTTTTCGTCGCCGCCCTGTCCGTATCGGCTCTGGTCATCGACCCGGGGTATCTGCAGTCCCAGCTGCGCCATCGCATTGGTTTCGGGGACTACGCCACCCTGGTGTGGCTGGCCAGTTCGATCGGCGTGGTCGCCGGTGCGCTCGGCTCGAGCCTGGACGGTGAGGAGGCGGTGCGGAAGGCCGCCTACAGCCGCCGTGAACGAGAACGCCAGCAGCGGAACCGCCTGGCCAGTGCGTCGGCCGCCACCGCCGCGGCCCACGCCGACGACACGTCTGGAGGCTGACATGACCGGTGACCCGCATCTCAGCATGATCCGTCCGGTGGCGCCGCACACCACCGAAGGCTGCGAGGACTGCCTGCGCCTCGGAACGGACTGGGTGCACCTGCGGTTGTGCCTGACCTGCGGGCACGTTGGCTGCTGCGACTCCTCGCCGATGCGGCACGCACGCGCTCACGCGTACGCGGACGGGCACCCGATCGTGAAGTCGTTCGAGCCCGGCGAGGACTGGCTCTGGTGTTACGTGGACGAGACCTACGTCTGATCTCGTTCCAGGGCGAGCCGGATCACCATCGCGCCCTCTCCGACCGCCGTGGCCACCCGTTTGGTGGAGCCACTCCGCACGTCACCGGCGGCGAAGATACCGGGCTCGCTGGTCTCCAGCGGGGACCGGTCCCCAGTCCGGATGAAACCCGCATCGTCCGTCTCCACCATGTTTCCGAGCCAGCCAGTACTAGGGGACGCGCCGATGAACACGAACAGAGCGCGGGCCCTGACCATCCGCCGGGCGCCGGTGTCCCGGTCCGCCACGCCCACGGCCTGCAGTGACTGGTCGCCGAGCAGCTCACGGATCTCAGTGCCCAGCATCACGCTGACGTTGCCGATCCGCGTCACCTGGTCGATCAGATACCTCGACATGAACTTGGACAGGTCATGCTCCCGGACGACCATCGTGACCTGGGCCGCATGCCGGGACAGGAACACCGCCGCCTGGCCCGCGGAGTTGCCGCCGCCGACCACGGCCACCGGGTCGCCGTGACAGATCAGCGCCTCTGCCTGTGACGCGGCGTAGTAGATGCTCATCTCTTCGAAGTGGTCCGCGCGAGGGACGTTGAGCCGCCGGTACCGGGCACCGGACGCGGCCACCACCGCGGCGGCGGTGACCGAACTCCCGTCAGCCAGGTCGACCGTGTAGTGCGGGCCGTCCCGGCGGATGGACCGGGCCTCACCCGGGATGGCGAACTGGGCGCCGAACTTGCGCGCCTGCAGCGTGGCCCGTTCCGCCAGCTCGGCCCCGGAGATGCCAGCCGGAAAACCCAGGTAGTTCTCGATCCGGGAAGAAGTCCCGGCCTGGCCGCCGGTGGCGACGCCGTCCAGCACCACGACCCGCATGCCTTCGGACGCGCCGTACACCGCGGCCGACAGGCCGGCCGGGCCCGCCCCGACCACCAGCACATCGGCGTCGCTGTGCGTCGCGGCCGGTGTCGGCAGGCCGATCGCGGCGGCCAGTTCGGTGTTGGTGGGATTACGAAGTACCCGGCCGTAGACCAGCACCAGCGGCGTCTCCTCGGGACGCACCCCCGTCCGGGCCAGCAGCTGGTCGGCCGACGGATCGGCTTCCAGGTCCAGCCATCGATACGGGATCCGGTTGCGGGCGGCGAAGTCCCGGACCCGGCGGGTATCCGGTGAGTACCGCGAGCCGACAACGCACAGCCCGGCGCCCAGCCCGATCAGGATCGAGCGGCGAACCAGGAACGCATGCAGGATGATGTCGCTGAACACCGGGTCCCGGGCCATCAGCTCCCGTAGCTGACTGGCCGTGACCATCAGCGTCTCGCCCTCGGCCACCACGATGGCGGTGTAGAACGAGGCCTCACCGGCCAGCAGGCCCAGTTCGCCCAGGAAGCGGCCGTGACCGTGCACACCGATGAGGCGCTCCTCCGGCGTCCCGCGGGCCGCCACCACCGCGACCTTCCCGTCCAGCACGACATGGAAGTCGTAGTCCCGGTCGCCTTCGCTGAAGAGGATCTGCTCCGGCTGCACGGCCCGGCGTGAGCCCACCGCGGCGAGCGCTGCGATCTGCTCGTCGTCCAGCCGCGGGTAGGCGCCCTGCAGGTCCGGGGTTTCGGCGAGTGCGTCCGGCGGCCCGGCAGCCCCAATCATGGAATTCACTCTGGCCAAACCGTGCCAGCCGTACATCCCCCGACCAGATAGGCCACCGGCATCGCCCCATCGGCTGGCTGGGCCGACCGGTCTAGGCAGGCGGGGGATGTGCGGCCCGGAGCCCCTGGTCACGCTGGGACGAAAGACCTTCCTGCTGGATTCGGCTGATTGCGTGGGAGGAGTGTCATGACGCTGATCATGAGAGGCGCCGCGGCGCGGGCCGGGAGGCGGGCCTGGCTGCGTATTCTGCTCACGGGGCTGGTCTTGTGGGCGGCGTGTGCGGCCGTGATCGTGACGACCAGGAACGTCAACCTGGTCCCGACGCTGATTCTGCTGGGCAGTTTCGTGGTCCCGGTCAGCTATGTGGCGTGGGCGTTCGGTCATTGGGCTGATGAGCATGTGACGGCCGGCCTGATCGTCCGGGCGTTCGTGATCGGCGGCCTGCTGGGGGTGTTCGGGGCGTCGGTCCTGGAGACCTATCTGCTGCACCCGTCCTACCTGATGTTCTTCGGCGTGGGCCTGATCGAGGAGGGGGTCAAGGGGGCCGCGCTCTTGTACATCGCGCGGCGCCTGCCCCGGCTGCACGCCAGGGACGGGGTGGTCCTCGGGGCGGCGGTGGGTGCGGGGTTCGCGGCCTTTGAGTCCATGGGGTATGCGTTCACTTCCATGATCACTGTGCATGGCCTGTCGGTGCGGGCGCTGGTGGAGACCGAGTTGCTGCGCGGGGTGCTGGCCCCGTTCGGGCACGGGTTGTGGACCGCGATCTTGGGTGGTGTGCTGTTCGGCGCTTCCCGCGAGGGGGTGTTCCGCTACACCAGGGCGGTGCTCGGTACGTACCTGTGGGTGTCGGTCCTGCACGGCCTGTGGGACTCGGCCCAGCAGGTGGCCGTGGTGATCACCTATCTGCTGACCGGGACGGCCTGGCAGCTGCGCCTGCTGACCTACGGCTACCTGCCGGCCCCGACTCCGGGCCAGGTGCACCTGTTCACCGTGATGTCGACCGTCATCTTGATCGTGGTCGCCCTGCTCGGCGTGCTCAGCCTGTCCATCATCTGGCGCCGCAACCCCGATATGCGGGCCACCGGACAATCACCCCTTCGCCGGGCTCCGGCCGGGCCGGGCTGGGCCGGTTAGATGCACGGCCCGGCCGGGAGGAAGAAGGGATATGACCACTAGCCCGTTCAGCGTGGCCCGGGACCTCAATGAGCTGGCGCGGGGACTGGAAGCCGAGCCGGATTTCACTGCGGTCATGCACTGGATTGTGATGGCCGCGGTGACCGAACTGGGCGGCGCCACCGCAGCGGCCATCACCCTTGTCCAGCACGGGCAGGTGTCGTCTTCGGTGCCCAGCAGCAAGCTGGCCGAGCGGACCGGAACCATCCAGCGCGAGACCGGCGAAGGGCCGAGTGCGGATAACCGCCGCGAGGAGGCCACCATCCGGGTCGATGATCTGCGCGAGTCCTCACGATGGCCCACGTTCGCCCCCCGGGCGGTGAAGATGGGAGTCTTGTCCCTGCTGTCGTTCCAGTTGCTCGCCAGGCACGACAACATAGGCGTGCTCGATGTGTACTCCGATCGCCCCGGCGGGTTCGACTCGTATGACGAGGACACCGGGTTGCTGCTGGCCTCGCAGGCCGCGATCGCCATCAGAGCCAGCCGGAAGGTCACTGGCCTTCGGATGGCCATGAACACCCGCGACCTGATCGGCCAGGCCAAAGGCATCCTGATGGAGCGGTACAAGATCGACGGCGAGCGGGCCTTCGACGTCCTCGCCCGGACCTCCCAGCACACCAATCGCAAACTGCGCGATATCGCCGAGCACCTGGCCACCACTGGCGAGCTTTTGAGCCCGGTCCAGCCCACGCAGCGCCACTAGGGATTCGACCCAGCCAGGCCCAGCGCCCGACCACATAGGTCCAGCTCAAACCCGATCCAGCTTGGCCAGCCGCCGGACCATGACCAGCGCCAGCGAAAGGGCCAGCACCACACCGACGTTCACCCCGAGCTCGATCATGGTCCGGCCCAGCGGGGTCTGCTCGCCGGTGAGCGAGAGCTCAGCGCCTACGGTGAGGATGTCCCGGGTGGCGGAGACGATACCGATGACCAGAAATGGCTGAAGGTGAAAGCCGCCCCCTTCCAGCCGGGACATGATCGTACGCACCAGCTCCAGCACCACCACGATGAACAGCGCGCTGTTGACGGCCTGGGTCACGGTGAGCGCGAACTGCTCGTGCGGTTTCGGCCGGGCCAGCGTCACGATCTCCTGGACGAACACGGCGAGGACGATCCCGAACAGCGCGACCGCGATGGCCAGGAACGTGATGCTCTCGCAGGCGGCCAGGATCCGGAGCACCATCCGGGGCAGTTTTCCCTGGACTGGGGGCGGCCGTGGCAGTCCCTCATCGTCCACCGCACGCGGCTGCGGTGCGCTCACGCCGGTCCTCCTGGTCAGCCGCCGGATCGGTCTGCCCAGGTTGAGCCGTCCGCTGGCGGAAGCACATCACTTGTTCGGCTAGCGCTCGCCGGCCAGCTCACCGCGACTAACCGAATGAAGGATGTGCCAGGCGGGCGCCCGGTCCAGCGTGGGACAGGCAGGAGCGACAGACGCAGAAAGGCCGGCATGGACCCGAGTCACCTCACGCAGAAGTCCCAGGAAGCACTGCGCGACGCGCAGACCAAGGCCCTGCGGTTCGGGCACCAGGAGGCCGACGGCGAGCATCTGCTGCTGGCCCTGCTCGATCAGCCCGAAGGCATTGCGCCGCGGCTGCTCAGCCAGGCCGGCGCGGACCCCGGTCGGCTCCGGAAAGAAATTGAGGCGGAGCTGTCCCGGCGCCCTCGGGTCACCGGCCCGGGCGTACAGCCGGGGCAGGTCAGCATCACCCAGCGGCTGGCCCGGCTGCTCGGCACCGCCCAGCAGGAGGCGGATCGGCTCAAGGATGAGTACGTCTCGGTCGAGCACCTCATCCTGGCCCTGCTCGCCGAGGGCCCGGCGACCGCCGCGGGCCGCCTGCTGGCCGCCGACGGCGTAACCCGGGACCGCTTTCTGCAGGCGCTGACCACTATCCGCGGCAGCCAGCGGGTGACCTCGGCCATGCCCGAGGGCACCTACGAGGCGCTGGCCAAGTACGGCACCAACCTCGTGGAGGACGCGGCCAGCGGCCGGATGGACCCGGTCATCGGGCGGGACGCCGAGATCCGCCGGGTCATCCAGATCCTGTCCCGGAAGACCAAGAACAACCCGGTGCTGATCGGCGACCCCGGGGTGGGCAAAACGGCCATCGTCGAAGGACTGGCCCAGCGGATCGTCCGCGGCGATGTGCCCGAGGGGCTGCGGGACAAGACGATCTTCGGCCTGGACCTGGGCTCGCTCCTGGCCGGGGCCAAGTACCGGGGCGAATTCGAGGAGCGGCTGCAAGCCGTGCTCAACGAGGTCCGCACGGCGCAGGGCCGCATCCTGATGTTCATCGACGAGCTGCACACCGTGGTGGGCGCGGGGGCGGCCGAGGGCGCGATGGACGCGGGCAACATGCTCAAGCCGATGCTGGCCCGTGGTGAGCTGCACATGATCGGCGCCACCACCATGGACGAGTACCGCCAGCGGATTGAGCGGGACGCGGCGCTCGAACGCCGGTTCCAACCGGTACTGGTGGACGAGCCGTCGGTGGAGGACACCATCTCCATCCTGCGCGGCCTGCGGGAGCGCCTCGAAGTGTTCCACGGCGTCAAGATCGCCGATAACGCCCTGGTCACCGCGGCCACCCTCAGCCACCGTTACATCTCCGACCGGTTCCTGCCCGACAAGGCCATCGACCTGGTCGACGAGGCCTGCGCGATGGTCCGCACCGAGATCGACTCCATGCCGGCCGACCTGGACGAGCTGACCCGCCGGGTCATGCGGCTGGAGATCGAGGAAACCGCGCTGGCCCAGGAGACCGACCCGGCCAGCCGGTCGCGGCTGGAGGACCTGCGCCGGGAGCTGGCCGATCTGCGGGCGCAGGCCGACGCCCTGCGGGCCCAGTGGGAAGCCGAACGCCAGGCATTGCGCCGGGTCCAGGCGCTGCGTGAGCAGATGGAGCAGGTCCGGCGCGAATCCGAGCAGGCCGAGCGCGAGTACGACCTGACCAGGGCGGCCGAGCTCCGCCTGGGCCAGCTGCCCGAGCTGGAACGCCGGCTGCAGGCCGAGGAGGAGCAGCTGGCGGCCCGGCAGGGCGGCTCGCGGCTGCTGCGCGAGGTGGTCACCGCGGACGAGATCGCCTCGATCGTGTCCCGGTGGACCGGCATCCCGGTCAGCCGCCTGCAGGAGGGCGAACGGCGCAAGGTGCTCCGGCTCGGCCAGGTGCTGCACGAGCGGATCGTGGGCCAGGATGAGGCGGTCCAGCTGGTTGCGGACGCGATCATCCGGGCCCGGTCAGGCATCAAGGACCCCCGTCGGCCGATCGGATCGTTCATCTTCCTCGGGCCAACCGGTGTCGGCAAGACAGAGCTGTCTCGGGCGCTCGCCGGGTCGCTGTTCGACTCAGAGGACAACATCGTCCGCCTTGACATGTCGGAGTACCAGGAGTCCCATACCGTCAGCCGGTTGATGGGTGCTCCCCCTGGCTACATCGGCTTCGAGGAGGGCGGCCAGCTCACGGAGGCAGTACGTCGCAAGCCGTACTCCGTGGTGCTCTTCGACGAGATCGAGAAGGCGCACCCCGACGTCTTCAACACGTTGCTGCAGATCCTCGACGCGGGCCGGCTGACCGATGCGCGCGGGCGCAGGGTCGACTTCCGCAACACGGTCATCGTGATGACCTCGAACATCGGCTCGCTGCATCTCCTCGAGGGCATAAGCCGCGACGGTGAGATATCCGAGCAGGCTCGCGAGCGCGTGATGAACGAGCTGCGCGGTCACTTCCGGCCGGAGTTCATCAACCGCGTGGACGAGATCGTCCTCTTCAAGCCATTGACGCTCGCGGAGATCGAGCAGATCGTTGGTTTGCAGATCATCGACGTGGCACGCCGCCTGGACAGCCGGCGCATCGAGCTAAGGGTGAGCGAGGCGGCGCGCGAGCTGATCGCACGCGAGGGCTATGACCCGGTGTACGGTG
>DASXJM010000656.1:0-7231 GCA_036497405.1 Streptosporangiaceae bacterium
CCGGGATCCCCGCCGCGTCTGCGATCTCCTCGACCGTCTCCCCGGAACGAATTCGGGCCTGGATCTCCTTGGGCCGCAAGGGATTCTCCACTTCGATCTCGTACTGGGCGAGCCGAGAGAACTGGCCTTTGGCGACCGCCCTCAGCCGGTCGTCGATGGGCAGCATGAAACGCCCGCTTCGTCCCGGAATGGCGAGCACGGCGTAGCTGCCGTCCTCGCTTACCGCGACGAAGCGCAGTTCCTGCATGGGCGTCCCTTCCGCTCTCGCACGCTGTCCAGGGGCCTCCGCCGGCCCGCAAGGCCGGCACCTGAGCTCCCGGCACGAGTCTGCCGGTCAGGGGGTCATCTGGCCAGCACCTTGCCCGGCATGTCCCGAGTTCAGCTCGGTATTATCCGGCCCGGGCCGGGACAGCCGGGCCGGCCACCAGTTCCAGCGGCCAAGCAGCACCACCGTGGATGGCACCAGGACGGTGCGCACCACGAACGTGTCCATCAGCACCCCCAGGGCCAGGCCCACCCCGACGTCGCGGATCTGGCTGCCGCCGGAGCCGCGCCCGCCAACCACCGCGAACACGGCGAAGGTGCCCGCCAGCACCATACCCGCGGACGTGACCGTGGTGCCGGTCGCCGCCACCGCCCGGCTCACCGCCTCCCGCAGCGGCAGGTGATGAGCCTCTTCCCGGATCCGGCTCATGACCAGGATGTTGTAGTCCTCGCCCAGGGCGAGCAGGAAGACGAACATCAGGAACGGCAAGATGAAAGTCAGGCCGCCGTCCCCGGCCAGTTCGACAAAGATCAGCACCGACAGCCCCAGCGCGGCCAGGTAGGACAGGCCGACCGAGGCGATCAGGTACAGCGGCGCGACCAGGCTGCGCATGACCAGGGCCAGCAGCACGCCGATGACCAGGATCGCGATCGGGATCACGCGCAGCAGGTCGCTGTCGGAGATGTGGCTGATGTCGTAGAACGCGGGCGCCTCGCCGCCCAGGCCGTAGTCGGCCGCGCCCATGGCCGCCGACGCCCGCGCCGCCGCCTGCCGCAGGGCCGGGACCGCGTTCAGCGCCGCCGTGCTGGCCGGGTCGCCCGCCTTCAGGCCGGCCTCGAACTGGATGGTCCGGCCGTCCGGGCTCACGAAGGCCGCCGTCGCCCGGTAGAGCTGGTAGGCCGACGGCGAGACCTTCACGCTGGCGGGCGGGGTGGCCGGCAGTGTGTTGGCCGGCCCGAGTTTGCTCAGCCCGGCGTGCAGCGCGGTGTACTCGGCAGGTGTCAGCGACACCCCGCCGACCGGGTCGAGGGGCCCGGTGATGCCGGTGAACTGGCCGCTCTGGCTGATCGCTCGCTGGCCGGTCACCGCCACCTGGGGGTCGTTCCAGATCGGCTGCTTCAGCTTGTAGATCAGGTTGGTGGGGTTGGCGTTGCTGGCCGGGAAGTGCTTGGACAGCAGGGCCTGGCCGGACGCCGAGTCGGTGCCGGCCGGAGCGCTCAGCGTGCCGCCGAAGCCGGCCGGCTTGTAGGCGGTGACCGCCACCGCCAGCGCGCCGAACACCAGTACGCCGGTGATCAGCGCGGCCGCGGGCCGCTTCACGATCCGGGCCGCCAGCCGCCCCCACAGACCGATCCGCCGCGCGCCACCGCGCACCTTGGTCGGCCAGAACAAGGCCCGGCCGAAGATGGCCAGCAACGCGGGCAGCAGGCTCAGGCCCGCCAGCAGCATCACGCCGATGCCGATGGCCAGCGGGACGCCGAGGGCTGAATAAATCTGGAAGGTCGCGGCCAGCAGGGACAGCAGGGCCGCGATGACGGTGAGGGCCGAGAACGAGATCGACTCGCCCACCCTGATCAGCGCCTGCTGCACAGCCTGCTTGGGTTCCTCCCCTTCGCGCAGCAGCTCGCGGACGCGGAAGACCAGGAACAGCCCGTAGTCGGTGCCGGCCCCGAGCACCAGCACGATGAGCATGAGCTGGGCGATCTGGGACACCTTGAGGCCGGCTTGCGCCGCCTCGGCCACCAGCGGCCCGGAGATCACCACCGCCAGGGCCGCCGGTATCAGCGTGATGAGCGGGGCCAGCAGGGCCCGGAAGATGAGCAGCAGCAGGATCAGGATGAAGGCGATCGAGACCAGTTCTTCCTGATTCCCGGTCGACCCGGACTTCTTCTGCTGGTCGACCTGGATGGCGTTCGGGCCGGCCAGGTGGACCTGCAGGCCAGGCGGGGCCCCCGCCTTGCCGATGGCGGAGCGCAGGTTGTTCACCAGCGAGGTCAGCTGGTCGGCGTTGCCCTGGCCCGCGGTGGACACCACCTGCAGCTGCTCGGCCTGCCCGTCACCGGACCGGCCCAGGTCGCTGACCCGGACCACGGTCGGCACCTGGGTCAGGTCCTGCCGCAGCGTGCCCAGCCAGGTCACGTCGGCGGCGGTCAGCTTTTCCGGGCCGGCCGCCACGACCGGCACGGTGGTCCTGGTCCCGATCCCGAACGGTGTGGCCAGGTCGGTGGCGTGCTGGCTGGGTGCGCTGGCGGGCAGGAAGTTGGCGTTGTTCCCCTGGGTCACGCTGGCCAGCGAGGGCAGGAACCGCGGTACGGCCACCGCCGCGACCACCCACACCAGCAGCACAAACCAGCGGAATTTGACCGCGAAAGCGCCGATCGCCCCAAAGATCCCCTGTATTGACACGCGCAGAATGATAGTGGCGACGGCCTGTGACCTCGCTGAGCGCAGGGCCACCTCCGGCCGGCGCGCCGGCCTTACGGACGCCCGATCCAGCCCCAACTGAGCGGTTCGGCGCTAGCCTCGGTACCGGCGAAGATTGACGAAGGGAATGAGGACATGCGGCACTTTTCTGGGTTCGTGCTCGCCATCGTCGCGGCCCTGGCGATCTTCTTCGGCGGCGGCTGGGGCTATCTGCATCTGCTGCGGGTGCCAACGGCCAATCAGGCGGTGGGCAGCCTGCCCGGGGCCGGCGGCTCCCTGCTGCACCACCACCAGGTCCTTTACGCCATGGCCGCCCTGGCGGCCGTCGGCCTGCTGATCGGGTTGCTGATGGCCATCCCCTGGGTGTCGCCCCTGGCCACCGGCCTGCCCGGGCTGGCTCTGCTCGCCCTGACCGGGTTGTACCTGGTCCGGGTGCACCAGGCCGTCAAGCTGATCCCGCTGCGCAACCACCCGTACGGGCTGGGCTTCGAGGCCCTGCTGTTCAACGGCCTGCTGGGCCTGGTCGGGCTGGCCATGGTCATCCCGCTGTTCGTGCCGTCGCGCTGGCGGCGCCGCCGCCTGGCCGAGACCGAGGTAGGCGCCGGGACCGCGGAGTCGGGGTCCGGCCTGCTGACCGACGACACCACCGTGTCCCAGCCGGGCAGCTACTTCCCGACCCAGGACTTCCCGGTTCAGGGATCGGCCACCCAGCAGGACCCGTTCCCGCCGGTGACCAACCCGTATCCGCCCACGGAGCAGAACCCGTACCCGCGGTAGCCGGTTCGGGGGTTCCGGCTGCGCGGGCACGGGTCCTGGGCTGGGACGGCGTGCGCCGTAACGGGCTCGAGCCCGGGCGGGCTCAGGTCGTGGTGAACTGCTCGCTCTCGGTCGATCCGGACAGCGCCACCGTGGACGAATCCGGCGTGATGGCCGAGGCGACCAGGTCGAAGTACCCGGTGCCGACCTCACGCTGGTGCCGGGTGGCGGTGTAACCGGAGGACTCGGCCGCGAACTCCGATTCCTGCAGCTCCACGTAGGCGGGCATGCCCTCGGCGGCGTAGCCCCGGGCCAGGTGGAACATCGAGTAGTTGAGCGCGTGGAAGCCAGCCAGGGTGATGAACTGGAACTTGTACCCCATCGCCCCCAGCTCCTTCTGGAACTTGACGATGGTGCCGTCGTCCAGGTGCCGCCGCCAGTTGAAGGACGGGGAGCAGTTGTAGGCCAGCATCTGGTCCGGGTACACGGCCTTGATGCCCTCGGCGAACTGGCGGGCCTCATCCAGGTCCGGAGTGGAGGTCTCCATCCAGAGCAGGTCGGAGTAGGGGGCGTAGGCCAGGCCGCGGGCGATGCACGGCTCCAGGCCGGCCCGGGTCCGGTAGAAGCCCTCGGCGGTGCGCTCTCCGGTGGTGAACTCGCGGTCCCGCTCGTCCACGTCGGTGGTGATCAGCGCGGCCGAGTGGGCGTCGGTACGGGCGACGACCAGAGACGGGACGTCGCACACGTCGGCGGCCAGACGCGCCGCGTTCAGCGTCCGGATGTGCTGCGAGGTCGGGATCAGCACCTTCCCGCCCAGGTGGCCACACTTCTTCTCCGAGGCCAGCTGGTCTTCCCAGTGGACGCCGGCCGCGCCCGCCGCGATCATCGCCTTCATCAGCTCGAACGCGTTCAGCACGCCGCCGAAGCCGGCCTCGGCGTCGGCCACGATCGGGGCCATCCAGTACGGGGTCCCGCCCGCTTCGCCGTCACCGTCGGTCTCAGCGTCGGCCGCCTCGGAGAACGTGATCTGGTCGGCTCGCAGCAGCGCGTTGTTGATCCGCCGCACCACCTGGGGGACGGAGTTGGCCGGGTACAGGCTCTGGTCCGGGTAGGTCTGGGCGGCCAGGTTGGCGTCCGCCGCCACCTGCCAGCCGGACAGGTAGATGGCCTTGAGGCCGGCCCGCACCTGCTGTACGGCCTGGTTGCCGGTGAGGGCGCCCAGGGTGTTGACGTAGTCCTCGCTGTGCAGCAGCCGCCAGAGCCGGTCGGCGCCGAGCCGGGCCAGCGTGTGCTCCTCGTGCACTGACCCGCGCAGCCGGATCACATCTTCGGCGCTGTAGGTCCGCTCTACATCTGCCCAGCGGGGGTCGGCCTGCCACTGGCTCCGCAGCTGGCTGGCCTGTTCGCTGATCCTGGTCATGCCGGTGCTGGTCATGTTGGGGTTCGCCTCCTGTCTGGGCTCTGTTGCTCATCCCGTGACAAGAGCATCCCCCGCCAGGAAGCTACTACCGGGTAATTTTCGATATAAAAATCACTGAAATTTCTCTAGCGGGAAGATAAGCTAGATTTCATGAAGGAAGGATCATCAAAATTGACGCAAGACCATGGTCTAGACCTTATGACGCTGGGCCAGCGACTGCGTCACCTTCGCCGATCCCGGGGCCTGACCCTGGCCGAGCTGGGGGAGCGAGTGGGCCGGGCCCCGTCCGCGCTGTCCCTGCTCGAGAACGGGCGCCGCGAGCCCAAGCTGTCCGTGCTCGAGGACCTGGCCAGCGCGCTCTCGGTACCGGTGGAGGAGTTGCTGCGGCGGCAAGCCCCCAGCCACCGGGCCCAGCTGGAGATCGCCCTGGAGGAGGAGCAGCGCAGCCAGGCCTACGCCGAGCTCGGCCTCTCCCATCTGAAGGTCGGGACCCGGGTGCCCACCGACGTGCTCGAGCACCTGGTCAAGCTGGCCACCGCGCTGCGGGAGCAGCAGGCCAAGCCGACGGCGACCCCGGAGGAAGCGCGGATCGCCAACGCTGAGCTGCGCGCGGCCATGCGGGAGCGGACCAACTACTTCTCCGGCATCGAGCAGGTCGCCGACCAGGCTCTGCAGTCCGCGGGCTACACCGGCGGCGGTGCGCTGTCCCAGGGCATGCTGCTCTCGGTCATGAGCCACCACGGCTTCGCCGTCCGCTACGTGCAGGACCTGCCCCGGTCGGTACGGTCCCTGACCGACCTGCGCAACCACCGGATCTACGTCAAGCAGGAACCGGTCGGCACCCACTCGCCCCGGGCCGTGCTGCTGCAGGCCCTCGGCCATTTCCTGCTCGGCCACGAGGCCCCCCGCGATTTCGCCGATTTCCTGCGGCAGCGGGTGGAGAGCAACTACTTCGCGGCCGCCGTGCTGATGCCACAGCGGGCCGCGATCCGGTTCCTGGCCGACGCCAAGGAGGCCCGGGACCTGGCCGTCGAGGACCTGGTCGACACGTTCTCGGTGTCGTACGAGATGGCCGCGCACCGGTTCACCAACCTGGCCACCCGGCACCTGGACATGCCCTGCCACTTCACCAAGAACGACTCGGGTGGCGTGATCTACAAGGCCTACGAGTGTGACGGCCTCGAGTTTCCGGCCGACCCGTCGGGCGCGATCGAGGGGCAGCGCATGTGCCGCAAGTGGGCCGGGCGGCAGGTGTTCGGCGCCCCGGACCGGTTCTCTCCGCACTGCCAGTACTCGGCCACCCCGTCCGGCACCTACTTCTGCGTGTCCCAGATCGACCCGCGCGCCGACCGCGGCTTCGCGATCACCCTCGGCGTCCCCTACGAGCACTCGCGCTGGTTCCGCGGCCGGGACACCTCGACCCGGATGCGCTCAGCCTGCCCGGACGGCGAGTGCTGCAAGCGCCCGCCGTCCGACCTGGCCGCCCGCTGGGAGGGCATGGCCTGGCCGTCGGCCCGGGCGCACTCACACGTCCTGTCCGCCCTCCCGGCCGGCATCTTCCCCGGCGTCGACGACGCCGACGTCTACGAGTTCCTCGACAAGCACTCGGCTAGCTGACCGCCGAAATCCTTCCGGTCCCGCGCGGCCGGCGTTACTCTTGGGTAACTTACGTCGCGCGTTTCAGTAGGAGCAGCATGAGCACTGGGCCGGACACGCCGGAGCCGTCACCTCAGTTCAGCCTGGAGCTCAGTGAGGACCTGCGCGACATGCGCAGCTGGGTCCACGACTTCGCCGCCACCGTGATCCGGCCCGCCGGTGGTGAGTGGGACGAGCGCGAGGAGACGCCCTGGCCGATCCTTGAGGAAGCGTCCAAGATCGGCCTGTACTCACTGGACTTCTTCGCCCAGCAGGCCTTCGAGCCGAGCGGGCTGGGCATCGTGGTCGCGTTCGAGGAACTGTTCTGGGGAGACGCGGGCATCGCGCTGTCCCTGGTCGGCAGTTCGCTGGCTGCGGTCTCGCTGGTCAGCAACGGCACCACCGAGCAGATCGGGGAGTGGGCCCCGCAGATGTTCGGCTCACCCGGCGACGTCAAGCTGGCCGCGTTCTGCTCCTCCGAGCCGGACGCGGGCAGCGACGTGAGCGCGATCCGGACCCGGGCCATCTACGACGAAGCCAAAGACGAGTGGGTGCTGAACGGCACCAAGACCTGGGCCACCAACGGCGGCATCGCCACCGTGCACATCGTGGTCGCCTCGGTCGACCCCGAACTGGGCAGCCGGGGCCAGGCCAGCTTCATCGTGCCGCCCGGCACCCGCGGCCTGTCCCAGGGGCAGAAGTTCCGCAAGCACGGCATCCGGGCCTCCCAC
>DASXJM010000657.1:0-6918 GCA_036497405.1 Streptosporangiaceae bacterium
GGACTGGGGCATGGACAGCGCCCAGGCCGAGCTGGCCTGCCTGCTGGTGTCCGAGGTGGTGACCAACGCGGTGCTGCACACCGCGGCCGCGGCCGGCCCGCGCCGGGGCCTGGAAGACTTCAGCCTGGATCCGGCCCCGACGGTGCCGGTCCCGCCGGTCACGGCCGGAGCGGTGGTGGCCGGATCCGTCGGGCCGGTGCCCGCAGGAGCCTGGGAGCCGCCGGTTCCGGTCACGATGCCCGGGCGGCCGCCGTTCAGCGCCCCCAAGGACTTCGCCATGCGGCTGCGCCGCGGCTCATCGGCGGTCTGGGTGGAGGTGTTCGATGCGGACATGCGGCTGCCCCGGATCCGGACCGCGGAAGAGAGCGACGAGGGCGGCCGTGGCCTCTACCTGGTCGAGCAGCTCGCCACCCGCTGGGGATCGCGGCCGACCCGCAACGGCAAGGCCGTGTGGTTCGAGGTGCCGATCGATGGCGGCCAGGCCCGGCCAGCCTGATCAGTGGTGGCCGACGCTGTTGGCGTACAGCAACGCAACCACCAGCACGAAGACGCAGATCACGCCCATCCAGGTCTTGGACGAAACACCCAGGCCCGCGCGCTTGCGCATCTTCTGCCAGAAGAAGGCGACGAGAACGGCCAGGAAGAACAGCAGGATGACCCCGGCCACATTCCCTCCTCAATGCCAGTCCGGTAACTGTCCAGTGACGCAATTGCTCTTCACCCAGACTACGTCACCGGGCCCACGGGCAACCAGATACGCACCAGAGTGCCCCGTCCTGGCGTCGAAATCAGCTCGGCGTGACCGTTGTGCGCGATCGCGATGGCCTGGACGATTGACAGCCCCAGGCCGCTGCCGCCGCTGCTCTCGCCGTCCCGGGCTGCCCGGTGAAACCGGTCGAAGGCCCGCGCTGCGTCGGCCTCGGCCAGGCCGGGACCAGAGTCCCCCACCTCGATCAGGGCGCCGCCCGGGGGCGCGCTGAGCCGCAGCGTCACCGAGGTGCCGGGCGGGGTGTGCTCGCGCACGTTGCCCAGCAGGTTGGCCAGGACCTGGCGGATCCGCGGCTCGTCGGCCACCACCACCAGCCGGTCCGGAACCTGAACCGAGATCGGCCGGTCCGGCTCCACCGCGCCCGCGTCGGCGGCGGCGTCGCGGACCAGGAGGGCCAGATCGGTCTGGGTCACGGTGAGCGACGAGCTCCGGTCCAGCCGGGCCAGCTCCAGCAGCTCGGCCACCAGCCTGCTCATCCGCTGGGACTCCTGGTCAATGCGCCGCATCGCGGTCGGCAGCTGTTCCGGGCCCAGCGCGCCCTGCCCGTACAGCTCGGCGTACCCGCGGATGGTGGTCAGCGGTGTCCGCAGCTCGTGCGAGGCGTCGGCCGCGAACTGGCGAACCTTCTGCTCCGACCGGAGCCGCGCGCTGAACGCCTGCTGGATCCGGTCCAGCATGGTGTTGATCGCGTCGGCCAGCCCGCCCACCTCGGCGTGATCACCGGGATCGGGCATCCGGGCGGTCAGGTCACCCTGGGTCGTGATGCGCTGCGCCGTGGTGGCCATCTGGTTCAGCGGGCCGAGGCCCCGGCCGATCAGCCACCGCCCCCCGGCGGCCAGCAGGGCCAGCAGGGCGCAGCCGGTGATCAGCTCGGCCACGATCAGGCTGCGCACGCCGTCGGCGACCCGGCCGTGCGGCTCGGCGATGACCATGTAGCCGGTCAGGCCCGCGGCCGAGATCCGCCGGCCGGCCGCGGCCAGATCGTGGCCACCGGGCAGCCGGAACACGGTGCGGGTCCGGACGTGCTGCCTGATCTGCAGCACGCCGATGGCGTTCAGCCCGGCCGCGAGCGTGCTGCTGTTGGGGGAGCCGTTGTCGTACGGCACCACTCGGCCCCGCAGGCCCACGAAGGCCAGGGCGTCGGCCGGGCTGGCCTCCAGCTGGGTCGGTGTCTCCCCCAGGCGGGCCAGCAGGCTGTCGTCGAACTGCGCCTCCAGGTGGCCGCTGACCACGAAGGCGCTGACCGTGCCCATGATGACCAGGAACACGGCCGTCACCGCGATCAGGCCCGCCAGCAGCCGGGCCCGCAGCGACAGCCGGGAGGGCGCGGTCATCTCATGGAGCTGGCGTGGTCCGGGGCGGCCTGCGGGGGCCGCAACGTGTAGCCCACCCCGCGTTGCGTGTGGATCAGCGGCGGCCCGAGCGGATCGAGCTTGCGCCGCAGGTAGCTGACGTAGGTCTCCACGATCTGGGACTGGCCCGCGTAGTCCCAGCCCCACACGTTCTCCAGCAGCTGGGCCCGGGTCAGCACCCGGCCCTGGTGCCGCATCAGGAACGCCAGCAACCGGAACTCGGTCGGGGACAGCTCCACCGGGGTCCCGGCCCGCTGGACCAGCCAGCGGGACTCGTCCAGCTCCAGGTCCCCGGCCCGCAAGGTGGCGGCCTCGTCCGGTTCGTGGTCCTCGGTCCGGGCCGCCCGCCGGAGCACGGCCCGGATCCGGGCCACCAGGGCCTCGACCGAGAACGGCTTGGTCACGTAGTCGTCACCGCCCAGGGCCAGACCCTGCACGGTGTCGGACGAGGTGTCGCGGGCGGTGAGGAAGATGATCGGCACGTCGTCGCCCCGGGCCCGGAGCCGGCGGCAGACCTCGAATCCGTCCAGGTCGGGCAGGACCACGTCCAGCACGATCAGGTCGGGCTCGTGCGCTTCGGCTTCGCCCAGTGCCCCCTGGCCGGTGGCGGCGGTCAGCACGTTACAGCCGTGGAAGCTCAGTGCGACCTGCACCAGCTCACGGATGTTCGGCTCGTCGTCCACGACGAGCACCGTCGGAATCTGTTTGCTGTCGGCCATGGCGTCCCGCTCTATTTTGTCTCATCCCGCCCGTGGGCCTGACCACGGGCTACGCCGGGCCACCCGTGAGAGACGGGTGGCCCGGCGTACCGGAGATCAGGAGTGTGTACCTCCCGCGCCCGGGGCGACGCTGCTGGTCATGCTCGGTGTGGGGGTGGCCCCCATGGCGGGGGCGGTCGGAGCCACGGTCATGCTCGGCGTGGCGGTCGGGGTCATGGTCATGCTCGGGGCGACGGTGGGAGTGGTGGTCGCGGCCTTCTCGACCAGGACGACCTTGGCGTGCAGTTCCCGGTTGGACCGGGTGCCCGCGATGAAGACCAGGTCGCCGCGCTGCAGTCCGGCCGCGGCCATCATGGCGGGTTGCTTCCACCACATTCCGCTGGTCTGCCCGTTCTGCCAGACCATGGCCATGTTGTTGGTGACGGTCACCGAGATCGTGATGCCGGTGCCGGCGATTGTGATCGAGACCGTCGGCGCGGTCGGCGCCAGCATCTGCTGCGCGGTCAGCATGGTGCCGGTCGTGCTGGGGGTCATCATGCTGCCGGTCATCAAGTTCATGACCGGGGCCATCTGGCCCGCCATCGCGGCCGAGGCGGCCGACCGGCTGCCGGCCATGGCCATCGTGCCGGACATGCTCGAGCCCACGTTGGTCACCCTGGTGCCGTGCGACAGCCACCACACGTTGAGCTTGCCGCTGGCCGAACGGACCACCACGAAGTTCTTGGTGGCCAGGATCACGCGGCCACGTTCGAAGGCCAGCATGCTGTGGCCGTGCCACATCTGCGTCAGGTGATTGCTGTCAGTCAGGTGCGAGAACATCGTCATCGCGCGACTGTGCGACCACGAGTAATCGCTGAGTCCCACGTTGAGCACATTTCCCTGGTTGGACCAGTCCGAATAACTGCTGTTGTAACTGGCCGATTGGACCTTGGTCGCGCTGGGGTGGCTCGTGGTGGCCATCGCCACCGCGCCGATCGCGCCCCCGCCGACCACGACCGCGGTCGCGATGCCGAGACGTGCCTTGAGCTTGCTAACCCGGCGGCCAGCCGGACGGCGCTGATTGCGGCCCATCATCCCTGCCTCCTTGCCTGGGACCCGCGTCCGCCACGCTGGCCCGTCGACTTCGCTTTCCGGTAACTTGCCGGGCGGCCGAAGAACGGCTCGTCCTTGTTCATGGCAGTCAGCGTGCACCGGAATTGCGGGCGGCGACGTATTTCTGGGCTCCCTGTAAGCGCTCTGTTCTAGAGTTCACATTTCGCTTACGTGGTTTAGCGGAAGCTGGGCAGGAAGATCGGCAAATGCTTATGAATACCTTTCGTAAGAAATCCGTTCCGAAATTCACATTTTCAAGACCGTGTTCCCGGCGGCCCTTTCCGCCGCCGGGAACGTCTCGCTGGGGCCAGGTCAGCTGGAGCTGGTACCCGCCGATGAGGACGGCGCCGCCGATGGCGTGCTCCCGGACCTGGCCGCCTTCGGCTTGGCCACGATGACCACCCGGGCGTCGTGGCGGCCGGAGCTGACCGGCCCCGCCACCAGGACGTGCTGGCCACTGGCCAGGTCCGATCGGCTGGCCTTCTTCCCAGCCTCGCGCACGGTCGTGTCCGACGCGTAATTCCAGGTCATGGTGGTGCCGTTGGCCGCCTTGACCACCAGGTCGCGGCCGGCCGAGGTCACGGTGCCGCGCTCGTAGGCCAGCGTCCGGGTGCTGCCGTCCTTACCGCGGAAGGAGGCCTGGCCGTACAGGCCACCCAGCCGCCGGAGCCGGACCAGGGCCGCGGCCCGGTGGGCCTTGGCCGCCGGGGTGGTCGCGGCCGGGCCGGTGGTGCTGCTCATGGCGGCGTTGAGGGTGGCCGCGGTAGCCGACGACCCGGACGAGGTGCTGGACAGGGCCGCCCCCGTCAGCGCCCCGCCCACGCCGATCAGCGCGGCCATGACCAGACCCACCGCCACGTACATGGACTTGCGGCGGCGGGTGAAGAACTGAGTCAGTGCGTTCATACCGCTGAGTGTCGGCGGTCAGGCTGGGACAGCCGTCGGCGCATCCTGGGAACAGCCTGGGAACGCGCGGGGCTTTCCCTGAGTTACTGGCCGGGACCCGCGTCGCGGCGACGGCGGAAGCGGCCGGGGTGTCCCGGGCCCAGCCGTTCCCTGATCTTGTCCACGATCTGGCCCAGGGCCAGGTCCCGGGCCAGAACGCAGGCCGACTTCACGCCCCGGGCGGTGCTGGCCCCGTGCGCGATGACCACCGTTCCGCCCAGCCCGAGCAGGGCGGCCCCGCCGTAGGTCTCGGCGTCCAGCCGCTCGGCCAGCTCCCGGAAGGCCCGGCGCTGCAGGACCGCCCCGACCCGGGCCGCCCGGTTCGCGGTCACCGTCTCCCGCAGCTGCGCGGCCGCGAAGCGAACCGAGCCCTCGAGCGTCTTCAGGGCCACGTTCCCGGTGAACCCATCGGTGACGATCACGTCCACCTTGCCCGCCATCAGGTCGCCGCCTTCGATGTTGCCCACGAAGCTCAAAGGCGACGCCCCGTGGGCCGGCTCCCCGGCCAGCAGCTGGTGGGCGTCCCGGGTCAGCTTGTTGCCCTTGCCGGGCTCGGCCCCGATCGTCAGCAGGCCCACCCGGGGGGCCTGGATGCCCAGCGTGACCTGGGCGTAGGCCACTCCCAGCTGGGCGAACTGGACCAGCATCTCCGGCTTCGGATCGGCGGTGGCGCCCACGTCGATGAGCACGGTCGGGCGGGGCAGGGTCGGCAGCACTGCGGCCAGGGCCGGCCGCACCCCGCCCGCCAGCGGCCGCAGCCGGAGCCGGGCGGTGGTGAGGATCCCGCCGGTCGAGCCCGCCGACACCACCGCCTCGGCCTGCCCCCGCCGGACCAGCTGGCAGGCCACGGCGATGCTGGACCGGGGCCGGCGCCGGATGGCCAGCGCGCCCTCGTCCATGCCCAGCACGTCCTCAGCTGGGGCGATGGGGATCTCGCCGGACGAGACGCCGTGGGTGGCCAGCTCGGCCAGCAGCGGGCCCGGCTGGCCGGCCAGGATGATCTCGATGCCGAGGTCACGGTGGGCCGCGACCGCGCCCGCCACGATCTGGGCCGGGGCGTGGTCGCCGCCCATGGCGTCGACCGCCACGGTCAGACCACGACCGGCCGGGGCGGGGTCGGCCGGGGACAGCTCGGCCACGGCACCCCTCATTTCGTGCGTGTTTACAGCCGCAGCGAGGCGCCTCAGCCGTATCATTCTCTGCGGCATCTGACCCTACCGGCTGTCCTCCCGCCAACGGCCGACGGCATGGGTATAGACCACGGGGAGAGCCGGCTCAGTCCGGCACGGGGCGTTTCACGGCAACCTTCTGGCGTTCACGTACGTCAGGAAGGGTGCCGTCGACTGATCATCAGTAAAGGAGCTGTATGACTTCAGTCCAGCAGATCATCCCGGTCCAGCCGGGTCCGCCGGCCGAGGGCCGCCGGTTCCGCGCCTACACCGCCAAGCACCTGGATACGCTCACCGAGCGGGCCGGTCTGCCCGCGGAAACACGGCTGGCCGTGCGCGCTGTCGCCACGGTCCTGCCGTTCCGGACCAACACCTATGTGACCGAGCAGCTGATCGACTGGGCCAGCGCCCCGGATGATCCGATCTACCGGCTCGTGTTCCCGCAAGCCGACATGCTGCCCGCTGATGACGTGGCCCGGCTGTCGGCCGCGCTCGTCTCGGGCGGACCGGGCGAGACGCGCCGCCTGGCGCACGAGGTGCGGATGCGGCTCAACCCGCATCCGGCGGGCCAACTGGCCCTCAACACCCCGGCCCTGGACGACGAGCCGCTGCCGGGCCTGCAGCACAAGTACCCGGAGACGGTGCTGTTCTTCCCGCGGCAGGGCCAGACCTGCCACGCGTACTGTACCTACTGCTTCCGGTGGGCCCAGTTCGTCGACGAACCAGACCTCAAGATGGCCTCGGATGATATTCCCGCGCTGGTCAGCTACTTGCGGGCGCACCCCGAGGTGACCAGCGTCCTGATCACGGGCGGCGACCCGATGATCATGGGTGAGACCGTGCTGCGGCGCTACCTGGAACCGCTGCTGGAC
>DASXJM010000658.1:0-8523 GCA_036497405.1 Streptosporangiaceae bacterium
CGCGGCCGGATCGGCCCGGGCCAGCCGGTTGACGACCCAGGCCGCGCGGGTGGGCCGGCGCAAGGCGCCGCTGGCCCGGGCCGCCGCCTTGTCCCCGGCCGCGCGGGCCTGCGCGACCAGGTCGGCGCGCTGGTCGGTGAACTCGGCGGGATCGGCGGCGTACAGCTGGTCGGCCGCGGCCCGCACCCGGTCGTTGTCGGCCACACCGTCATCGTTCCCCGCCCGCGCCAGTTCATGATCACGCCAGGTCATGATCGCTGGTTCATCATCCCGGGGCCGGGCTGGCTTGAACGATCACTCAGCCAGCGGGGGCGGGTTTGGCGGCCCGGACGAGTTCGGACAAATCGGACCCGTATACCCGACCGTGGTTCAAAGTGAGAAGACCAGCAGGTCATAGCGGAGGTACGGATGCCATAGGCCCGCGTACGCAGCGGGGCAACCAGCCCTCCGAGCAAAGGAGCAGCGATGACCGCTGTGGACCCAAGCGCCAACGAATCCGGACGGACCGGCACCGTCGAAGTCACCGAAGCCCAGGAACTGACTGAACAAGCCGCGACCGGCCCGATGTTCGGCGATCCGCTCATGCTGGGTCTGCCGGTCTTCATCGCCGGCGCCACGGCCCTGGGCCTGGTGCTGGTCGGGGTGGTCCCCGCCACCGCGACCGGCGCGTCCCTGCCGATCATCCTGGCCTCGACCGCCATCGGCCTGATCATCTCCACGATCTGGGCCGCCGCGCTCGGGCAGAACGCGGTCGCGGCCGTGCTCGGCATCTTCGCCGGTTTCTGGTTCAGCTACGCGGTGCTGGTGCTGGGACTCACCCACAACTGGTTCGGCATCACCGCCGCCGCGGCCCAATCAACCCAGGAGGTGTTCCTGGTCGCCTGGCTGGTGACGATCGTCATGCTCACGCTGGCCACGCTGCGGCTGCCGGTCGCGTACACCGCGCTGTTCTTCGTGGTCGACGTAGCCCTGCTGCTGGTGTTCCTGGGCGTCAACGAGGCCTCGACCGGGATGCTCAAGGCGGGCGGCTACGCGGTGCTGGTGTTCACCGCCATCGGCGTGTACCTGTTCTTCGGCGCGGCCTCGCTGGCCACCGGCGGGCCGGCCATGCCGCTGGGCAAGCCACTGCTGCGCCGGTAGCCGAATCCGCGGGCTTGGGCTGGGTGGGCTGGCCCAGGTCCGCGGGCCAGGCCGGGCCGTCGTCCCGGACCTGGCATCATCGAGCCATGACCGTGGTGAAGATCAATGCGATTGATGTCCCGGGCGACAGCGGGGACGAACTGGCCCGCCGGTTCGCGGCGCGGGCCGGGGCCGTCGACTCCCAGGACGGCTTTGAGGGTTTCGAGCTGCTCAAGCCCGCCGACGAGCGCACCACCTGGCTGGTGGTGACCCGGTGGCGGGATGAGGAGTCGTTCCAGGCCTGGGTCCGCTCCCCCGCCTTCGCGCACGGGCACCGGTCGGCCCAGGAGCGGAGTGGCGGCGAGGCCCCGCCCGCGGTCGGCACCCACAGCGAGCTGTGGTCCTACGAGATCGCCGGAGGGTCAGCGGGCCGCTGACCCGCGGACCAGCTCGCCGTAGTCCCGGAACAGCTGCTCGGCGGCCCGAGCGGCCGCCGGTGACACCGGGCCCAGGCCGAGGAAGCCGTGCACCAGGCCCGGGTGCGGGCGGTAGCGGACGTCGGCGCCGCCCGCCGTGAGCTGGCGGGCCAGCTCCTCGCCTTCGTCGCGCAGCGGGTCGTGTTCGGCGGTGGCGACCACGGCCGGCGGCAGGCCGGTCAGGTCCGCGTGCCGGGGGCTGACCGCGGGGTCGGCCCGCCGGGCCGGGTCGGGCACCCACTGCTCCACGAACCAGCGCAGGTCATCGGTTTCCAGGCCCCAGCCTTGTCCCTCGGCGGTCACGCTCGGCTCGGACAGCGTCATGTCGGCGTTCGGGTAGGCCAGCAAGAGGGGCGCGACCGGCCGGCCCGCGTCGCGCAGCCGGACGGCGGTCAGCACGGCCAGGGCCCCGCCCGCGCTGTCCCCGGCCAGGCCGACGCCGTAGTCCGGGTCACCGCCCAGCATGGTCAGGTTCTCCGCGGCCGAAGCGAAGGCCAGGGCGGCGTCATCGACGGCGGCGGGCCCGGGATGCTCGGGGGCGAGCCGGTAGTCCAGGGCCAGCACGGTCACGCCGGCGGTGCGGGCCAGCCGGCGGCAGGTGGCGTCGTGCGAGGCCAGGCTGCCCAGGACGAACCCGCCGCCGTGCAGGTAGATGACCAGCGGCCGGGGCTGCGGGGCCGGCCGGTACAGCCGGGCGGGCAGGTCGCCGATGGCCAGGTCGCGGACGAAGGGCAGGTACGGGCCGGGCGGCCGGGAGTCGTCCCGCTGCCGGGCGCCGGCCCGGACCCGGTGCACGCCGAGGGCCCGGTTGGTCGCGGTACCGGCGGGCCGGATCTCGGCCAGCCAGCGGGCCAGCCCCTCATCCGCCACACCGGAAAGAGCCAGATCACCATCTTCGCTCGTGGACATGTGATTAATTCAACCAACCAGGCCACGCGAGTTCACTGGCGGAGCCCGGGTCGATTGCGTAGAACTAGTCTTCGCTGGAAGGGGTGATCGAGGTGGAGCCAGGGCGCCGGCCCGAGTGGCGGCCGCTCAAGCGGCACGAAAGCCACGAGGCAGAAGAAATGGTCGAGCGGGCCGCCGGGCTGGCCAAGGACTCGCGGGCCAAGACCAGGCACGCCGCGGTCCTGGTCAAAGACGGCAGCATGATGGCCTGGGGCACCAACGGTGTGCCGTACCCGGGCGAGGATCACTGTTACTGCAAGGTGGCCGAGTTCGGGGTGCACGACAACTGCCGGACGCACGCCGAGCAGCGGGCCATCGGGCTGGCCCGGGACGGCGACGGCTGGAAGACGCTGCAGGGGGCCAAGCTCATCTACGTGCGGCTGGAGGCCAATGACTCGGTCCGGCTGGAGGATCCGCACTTCTGCGCCCGGTGCAGCCGGCTGGCCCTGTCGCTGGGCGTGGCGGAGTGGGTCTTCGCGCTGTCCGACGGCCTGGTCAGCTACTCGGCCGGCGATTACGACACCATCGCTCAGCTGCGCTGGTAACGGGCGGGTCGCTAGTAGCGCTCGGTCAGGGCGGCCCGGTTGGCGGGCGGCTCGTATCGCTCGGGCCAGTAGTCGGTGATCCGGGTGATCAGCCCGTCCGGGCCCAAGCCGGAAAAGCACAGGCCCTGCTGGTGTTGGCCGTTTTCGTAGCCATCAGCGCACCGAACCGGTCCCAGTCCCTGGCCTCGGTGGCGGCCCAGTAGGCGGCCACCACGTCCCCGGCAGCAGCCATGGCGGCCAGGCTACCGTTGGGCCTGAGGAGGTTTCCGGTTTGACAACAGCATTCGTGCTCGGGGGCGGCGGGGTGCTCGGGGCGCACGAGGTAGGCATGCTGCGGGCGCTGGACCGGGCCCAGATCCGCCCGGAACTGGTGGTGGGGACGTCGGTCGGGGCCATCAACGGGGCGTTCGTGGCCGCCGACCCGGACACCGCCGCCGATCGGCTGGGCCAGCTGTGGGCCGGGGCCCACCTGCAGCGGGCGTTCAGCGGGACGCTGCTGGGCCGGGCCACCCGGCTGGCGCGATCCGGCACCCACCTGCACGAGATCGAGCCGCTGCTGCAGATGCTGGACGACGAACTGCCCGCCAAGGATTTCAGTGACCTGCGGCTGCCGTTCAATTGCGTGGCGGCCAGCATCGAGCACGCCACCGCGCACTGGTTCACCGGCGGCCCGCTGGCCCCGGCGGTGCTGGCGTCGTGCGCGGTGCCCGGGCTGCTGCCGCCGGTCGAAATCGACGGCGAGCACTTCTTCGACGGCGGGCTGGTCGATTCGATCCCGGTCGGCCGGGCCATCGAGCTGGGCGCTGACACGGTCTACGTGCTGCAGGTGGGCCGGATCGAGCGGGCGCTGGCCCCGCCCCGGCGATTGTGGGAGGTCGGCCTGGTGTCGTTCGAGATCGCCCGGCGGCACCGGTTCCACGAGGAAATGGCCAACCTGCCCGGCGGCGTGACCGTGCACGTGCTCCCATCCGGCGCGACCCAGAAGCCACCGGACTTGTCACAGCTGCGGTACCGCAACAAGACTGACGTGAACGCGAACATCGAGCGGGCCTACGTCGCGTCCCAGAAGTATCTGGCCGTCCTCACGTGATCAACCCTGACTTAAGGACCTGACCATGGTGCCGCCCCGGCTGGTCCGCCGCCTCGTGCTGGCGCCCATCGTCGTTGTCATCGCGCTCGCGCTGGTGGTGCTGTTCCCGGCCCTGGCGGTGGTGGCGGCGGTGCTGAGCCTGGTCCATCTGTCGCGCCCGGGCCGGATGCGCGGGCTGCGGGTGCTGTGGTTCGCGGTGGTCTGGCTGACCGGCGAAACCGCGGCTCTGTTTGCCCTGCTGGGCCTGTGGCTGGCCAGCGGGTTCGGCGGCCGGATGCGCACCGCTCCGTACCAGGCCCGCAACTACGCCACCATTCAGTGGTTCCTGGAGCACGTGTACCGGGCGGCCGAGCACACGCTCGGCCTGCGGATGGTGATTGACGAACCGGAGGCCACTCCGGAGGAGCGGCTGGCCCGGCTGACCCGGCCGGTCATCGTGCTCAGCCGGCACGCGGGCCCGGGCGATTCCGTCCTGCTCGTGCACACGTTGCTCAGCCTGTACCACCGGCGGCCCCGAGTGGTGATGAAGGCCTCCCTGCAGCTCGACCCGATCCTGGACGTGGTGGCCAACCGGGTGCCGAACGTGTTCATCCGGCACCAGGACGCCGGGCAGCAGATCTTCACCGATCAGATCGAGCGGCTGGCCAGCGGGCTGGACGACGACGGCGCGCTGGTGATCTTCCCCGAGGGCGGCAACTGGACTCCCGGCCGCTGGCGGCGGGGCATTCAGCGCCTGCAGGACAAGGGCCGGGGTGACCTCGCGGCCCGGGCCCGGCAGATGCCGAACCTGCTGCCGCCCAAGGAGGGCGGGGTGCTGGCCGCCCTCCGGGCCTGCCCGGCCGCGGACGTGATCTTCGTGGCCCACGCGGGCCTGGACGAGATGGTGACCGTGGCCGACGTGTGGCGGGATCTGCCTTTCAACCAGACCGTGGTGGCCCGCTGGTGGCGGGTCCCGTCCGAAGCGGTGCCGCGCGACGCCGGGCACGAAACCCAGGTCAAGTGGCTCTACGACTGGTGGCAGCTGATCGACGGCTGGATCAGCGACCACCGCCCGGCCGACGCGCCCGGTTCGGGCTCGCCCCCGGACCCTTCCTCGGATCCGTCCAGTGCCCCGGACGCCGAAGCCCCGGAGGCAGCTTCGTCCTAGCGTCGCCGCGGGCCACATCGAGCTGGGCCTGGGTCACGAACAAGCTGGTGGACAGGTCAGCCCCGGCCAGCTGGGCGCCGCGCAGGTCCGCGCCGGCCAGATCGGCCCGCCGCAGATCGGCTCCGGCCAGGTTGGTGCCGATCAGGTAGGCGCCGCGCAGGCTGGCCCGCCGCAGATCCACCCCGGCCAGGTGCCGGCCCATCAGATCGGCTCCGCTGCGGTCGCGGCCCTTGGGGACGTCACCGCGGATCAGCTGGCTGGCCTGGCGCAGGACCGCGGTGACGCTGGCCCAGAGCGGGTCGACGTCCAGGGTGGCCAGGGCTTCCGGGCCGGCTTCGGCGTGGGTGCGCAGGGTCTGGCCGGCCTGGGTCAGCCCGGCGGTGACGGCGGCGGTACCGGGCTCGGCGGTACCGGGCCCGGCGGCGCTGGGTTCAGCGGTACCGGGCCCGGCGGCGCCGGGCTCAGCCAGGTCGCGGATGAGGGCCAGGGCCTGGGTGACGTGCCAGCGCATCTCGTGCAGCTGCCGCATGACCGCGAACGAGCCGAACTGGGCCTGGGCCAGGTCCGGATGATCGCGCCAGGTTCGCCCGCCGAACGTCACCTGGATGACCTGCTGGCCCGCGCCGAAACAGTCGAAGGTCGTGCAGCCGGCGAACCCGAGCGGGCGGAGCTGGTCATGGATCCCGCACCGGTAGTCGCTCTGCAGGTTGGGGCAGGCCGTCCCGGCCGCCTTCGAGATCGCGAACTCCGACGAGGCGGTGAAGGCGGGGGCGACACAGCACAGGCCGGCGCAGCGGGCGCAATCGGCGCTCAGCTCGGCCGCGGGCGGCGCGGCGGCGGGGTGCCCGGTCGCGGGCTGCTCGGTCAATCGGCGACCCGGGCGGTGAGGGCGGCGGGCGCGCCCAGCGGCTTGGTCAGCTCCGGGGCCAGCCCGTAGCGGGCGGCCAGCCAGGCCGGGTCCAGATGGGTCATCCACACCGCTCCGTCGTCGTCCTGCCAGACCAGGATCTTCAGCGGCAGGTCCAGCGCGGCCAGCGGCGCCGCCGCCATCACCGCCGTGCCCGCGGCCGGATTGCCGAAGATCAGCAGCGTGGTCGGCCGCAGGGTCAGCCCGGCCTGCTCCGCCTCGCGACTCTGGTCGATCACCCCGAACATGGTCGCGCCGGCCGCGCCGATCAGCTCGGTCAGCCGATCGACGGTCCCGGCCAGGGGCAGCCGGCTGCGGGTGTTGACGATCCCGTCGACCGGGGCGGTCCCGGCGGGCGTGTCACTCATGGCGGTGGTCAGCTCCGGTGGTGCGGGGGTGGGCTCAGTGATCCGGGCGCAGCACGAGGCGGCCGACGGTGTGATCGGGCAGACGCGGCAGGTCGCCTCGCTCGGTCAGCGTATGGGCGTGGGCCGCCGATGAGAAAGGCAATACTTCACCCACGCTCACTTCGAGCGGACGGACCGAGTGCTGGTGGTTGATCCAGGCCGCCGCGGCGGCCAATTCGCCCACGGTCATCGCGCTCATGATGAACCCCAGCAGTTGCAGCTCACGGGTGTAGAACGACCACTGGTCCAGCTCGATCCGGCGGTCCCGGCCCGCGATGAGGACCACGCGCCCGCGCGGGTTCAGGTGCCGGGCCGCTTCGCTGGCGGCCAGCCGGCCGGTCGCGTCGACCAGCACGTCGATGCCGCCGCCGTCGCGGGCCGCGACTCCCTGTGCGGCGACCGGAGCCTGGTCGATGGTGTCGACCACCACCACCTGGCTGGCGCCCAGGTCCTGCAGGCGCCGGGCGGTGGGGGCGGCATCCTCCGGGCTTCCGTGCTGGCGGACGACCGCGACCACGTGCGCGCCCGCGGCCGCGGCCACCTGGACCAGGCACATCCCGACCGCACCGTTGGCCCCGGTCACGGCGACCGTCTCCCCCGGCCGCAGCCGGGCCCGGCGGATCAGCACCCCGTACGCGGTCGCGCCCGGGTGCACCGCGGCCACGAACCGCACCGGGTCGGCCCCGTCCGGCCGCCGGTACAGCCGCTCCTGGGCGACCACGGCCAGTTCGGCGGTGGCGCCGGGCCGGCCGTCGTAACCGGCCGAGTTGGTCCAGACCCGGTCCCCGGGCGCGAACTCGGTGACCTCCGGGCCGACCGCGGCCACCGTCCCGGCCAGGTCCCGGCCGATGGCCAGCGGGAATTCCACCGGGGTCGGCCAGGCTCCGGACCGGACGAAGGTGTCGACGTTGTCGACGGCCACCGCCTCGGTGCGGACCAGCACCTGCCGCGGGCCGGGCTCCGGGTCGGGCAGTTCCCCGTACCGGATGACTTCCGGGCCGCCGAAACCCGCGATGTACGCCGCACGCATGCCCTTTATCCTGCCTAAGTGGCTGCCGCACCTGAATCGTCGCCCCCGGAATCGTCGCCCTCCGAGTCATTGCCCCCGGCGGAGGACGCCAGCGTCCCCGGGTTCTGGACGGAGCTGGGCCTGCCCGGGCTGGCCGACATCCACGTGCACTTCCTGCCGCCGCGGCTGCGCCGCAAGGTCTGGGCCTACTTCGACCAGGCGGGCCCGCTGATCGGCCGGTCCTGGCCGATCCGCTACAAGTGGGCCGATGAGCAGCGGGCCGCGCACCTGCGGAACCTGGGCGTGCGGATGTTCAGCGCGCTGGCCTACGCCCACCGCCCGGCCATGGCCGAGGACCTGAACGACTGGACCCTGGAGTTCGCCCGGCAGACCCCGGGCTGCATCCCGTCGGCCACCTTCTACCCCGAGCCCGGCGTGGTGGACTACGTCGGCCGGGCCCTGGACGCCGGGGCCGCCATCTTCAAGATCCACCTGCAGGTGGGTGGGTTCCCGCCCGACGACCCGGCCCTGGACCCGGTCTGGGGCCTGCTGGCCGAGGCCGGGCACCCGGTCGTGGTGCACGCCGGTCACGCCCCGGTGGCCGCGGCCCACACCGGCCCCGAGCCGATCGCCGCCCTGCTGGCCCGCTTCCCCACCCTGACCGCGGTCATCGCCCACATGGGCGCGCCCGACTACGAGAAGTTCCTGGCCCTGGCCGAGCAGTACGACCGGGTCCACCTCGACACCACCATGGCCTTCACCGGCTTCTTCGAGGAGATCGCCCCGTTCCCCCGGGACGCGCACCCCCGGCTCCGGGACGCCGGCCTGGCCGGGAAGATCCTGCTCGGGAGCGACTTCCCGAGCATCCCCTACCC
>DASXJM010000659.1:0-4099 GCA_036497405.1 Streptosporangiaceae bacterium
CTGGAGGTGACGCTGATGGTGCCGGGGCCGCCGCTGGACGACGAGGCGGCCACGTTCATCCGCGGCCAGCTGGAGAAGGGCCAGATGGGCGGGCTCGGCCTCAAGGTCGACGACTGCCGCAAGACCTACGCCGAGCTGTCCGCCAAGGGGGTCACGTTCCTGCAGGAACCGTCGGAGCGGCCGTACGGTATAGAGGCGGTGATGCGCGACAACACCGGGAACTGGCTGGTCCTGGTCGAGCCGCGCGCGTTCACCCCGGGGGACTTCTCCTGACCCGGTACCGACCTCGACGATGAGGGGGCCCGTTGCCCGCCTGGATCTGCGCCACCTGCGGTAACCACTATCCCGACTCCGGGCACCCGCCCACCTCCTGCAAGATCTGCACGGACGAACGCCAGTGGGTGCCGCCGTCCGGCCAGCGCTGGACCACCCACGACGAGCTGGCCGCCGCCCCCGGCCCCGGAGACCGGGCCGGCCAGCGGCACAGCGAGTTCTGGGAGGTCGAGCCGGGCCTGACCGGAGTCCGGGTCACCCCCGACGTGGGCATCGGGCAGCGGGCCCTGCTGGTCCGCACCGACCAGGGCAACCTGCTCTGGGATCCGCCCGGCTTCGTGGACGAGGCCGCCATCGAGCAGGTCCGGGACCTGGGCGGCCTGCACGCGGTGACCGCCAGCCACCCGCACTTCTACGGGGCCATGGCCACCTGGGCCCGCGCGTTCGGGGCCGGCATCCTGGTCAACGAGGCCGATGCCAGCTGGGTGACCGAGCCGGACCCGGCCATCCGCACCTGGTCCGGCCGGCTGGAAGTCCTGCCCGGCGTCACCCTGGTCCAGTGCGGCGGCCACTTCCCGGGCAGCGCGGTGGTGCACTGGGCCGGCGGCGCGGGCGGGGCCGGGGCCCTGCTGGCCGGGGACACGATCTTCGTCACCCCGGGCGAGGACCGGCTGACCTTCATCTGGAGCGCGCCCAACCGGCTGCCGCTGTCGGAGCCGATGATCCGCGGCATTCTGGACGCGGTCCGGCCGTTCCCGTTCGACCGTATCTACGGCGGCTGGATGCCCACCATCGGTTCCGGCGCCCGCCAGCTGCTGGAGGCCTCGGCCGACCGCTACATCCAGTTCCTGCGCGGCGAAGCCCCGTAGGCGGCGGGAGGGTGGCCGCGGGGGCCGACCACCCTCCCGCCGGGCTTACTCGGTCTTGAGCGCGGCCAGTTCCTGCTGCACCTGCTCCTCGTGGGCGGCGGCGTCCTGGCGGGCCCGGCGCGGGTCCCAGCGCCCGGTCATCAGGAAGATCAGCGGAATGAAGACCACTTCACCGCCGACCGCGACCCACCACCAGTTCTTCCACTGGCCCGCGGCCGCCGCGGATGCCTTCTCGACCTGGACGCCGTGCGCGGCCAGGAACGCGGTGTCGGCCGCGGGCACCTTGCTCAGCGCGACCAGCCGGGCCGTGGCCACCGGCACCGACACCTGCTCCTTCTGGGCGATCTCGCCGACCGCCTTGGCCAGGGCCGCCTTGTCGGCCGGGTTGGCCTTGATCGCGGCCTGGGTGGCCGGGTCGATGGCCGCCCCGGTGGCCAGCTGCTGGGCGTACTTGGTGCTCAGCGCGGAGACCTGGCTGCCGTAGTTGACCAGCGGGGTCATCGAGCTGACCACGAACGGCAGGATCAGCGTGGACAGCGCGATGACGACCCGGATGATCCAGCCCCACACGGCCAGCCCGGTCGCGGTCAGGGCCGGGTTGTGCTTCTCCACGGTCTCGGTGAAGCTGGCCATCCAGGGTGCGTAGGCGATGGCCAGGAACACCGCCAGCAGGCTGATGGTCAGCGCGAACGTGGCGTAGCTGGTGTGCGTGTGGCCCGCGTAGGTGCCGAAGATGATGGTCATGATGATCGCGCCGATCGCGCCGAAGACCATGAACGGCTTCCGGACCTTCAGCCGGTCGGAAATGATCCCGACCACGATGAGCGCGCCCGCGTCGAAGGCCCAGAACCAGTTGCCGAGCCCGTTGGCCTTGGACAGCGAGTACCCGAACAGGGACGAGAAGTAGATCGTGAAGAAGCCGACCGCGGTGTAGTAGATGATCAGGAACACCGAGATCGCGAAGGCCGAGCCGATCACGTCCAGGTGCAGCATCTGCCGCCACGGGTGCCGCAGGCTCTCCGACAGGTCGATGCCCTTGGCCCGGGCCTCGATCAGGGCCCGGTCGCGATGGCTGACCATGAGCTGGTCGCGCAGGGCCGGGGACAGCTCCTTCAGCGCGATCACCGCGATCAGCCCGACGACCAGGCCCACGATGCCGCAGATGACGAACTGGTCCTGCCAGGCGTGCAGATGGGACAGGGTGGCGCTGGACACGATGGCCACGACCAGGCTGCCGACCACCGGGCCCAGGGTCCAGAAGCCCATGGCCGAGGCCCGCCCCAGCTGCGGGGAGAAGTCCCGGATCAGGGCCGGGGTGGCGACCAGGATGATCCCCTCGACCACGGCGATCGCGCCGAACACGATGCCGTAGGTCAGCTTGTTGGGGGCGTTCGGTATGCCGAACAGGACCAGCAGCGCGGTGACGACCAGCCCGTAGGCGACCAGGTTGGCCCGGCCCCAGCGGTCGGCCAGTCCGGCCAGCAGCGAGCCGAACGCGCCGACGGCGTTGCCGATGACGATGATGTACACGTAGTAGGAGAACGTCATGTGCAAGCTGGCGATGATGGTCGGCGAGACCGCGCCCGGGATGTACAGCTCGTAATAGAGCATGATCGTGGCCAGCACCACGATCCCGAGATAGAGAACCCGCCGCCCGGTGTCCGGGTAGTGATTGAGTTGCCGCTGCCACAAACCCCGGGCCACCAGGCCCGATGTCGGCGCGGTGCCGTCTACGGTGGTTGCCATGTTCTCCTCTTTGAGCTAGACCGGGCTGCCAACAACCTTCCCGAACACCAGAAAATCCAAAAGTACGTCTGTGTACTTCAGGTGTTTGGCCGATACTCTAGGCGCGTGGTTCACACCAGGCAAGAGGCCCGTGACGTTCCCGGCGGCATTGAGGCCACCAATGGGACCGGGGGCACCCTGGCCGATACGCACGAGGGCAAGCCGGGCCTGCCGCGCGGTCGCAGCCGCCTGCCGGCCACGGCCGTACAGGCCTCCCAGCGCGAGCGGCTGCTGCGGGCGGTGGTGGCGGCCGTGGCCAGCTCCAGCTACTCCGAGGTGACGGTGGCCGACATCGTCCGCCGGGCCCGGGTCTCGCGGGCCGCCTTCTACACGCACTTCGCCGACAAGGAAGACTGCTTCCTGTCCGCCGCCCGCGAGGGTGGCCAGCTGATGGACAGCCGGATCCTGGTCGCGACCCGGGCCGCGACGCCGGGCGCCTCCGACGAGGACGTGCTCCGGCTGGCCTGCCGGGCCTTCCTGGCCTTCATGGCGGCCGAGCCGGAGTTCGCCAAGATCTTCTACGTCGACATGCCCGCGGCCGGCCCGGAGGCCGTGGCCCAGCTGGCCCGGGCCCAGCACCGGTACGCCGACCTGAACCAGGCCTGGCACGACCGGGCCCGGCCCCGGCACCCGGACTGGCCGGTGCTGCCCGGGGACGCCTTTCTGGCCCTGGCCGGCGCCACCGCCGAGCTGGTCAAGGCCCGCGTCCGCAACGGCGCCGCCGCCGCGGTCCCGGAGCTGGAGGACACCATGGTCGCGCTGCACCTGGCCGTGATGGCCGGCCAGCCCTGGCCCCATTAGGCCCGCCAGGTGATCAGGGCGTCCAGGGCCTCGACCTGGTCGCCCCGGACCAGCAGCGGGTTGACCTCCAGCGACTCCAGCCGGTCGCCGAGCGCGGCCGCCACCGCGGCGATCCTGGTGATCACCCCGGCCACCGCGGGCAGATCGGCCGGGCGTGCCCCGCGGGCCCCGCACAGCACGGCCGCCCCGCGCAGCCCGGCCAGGGCCGCTTCCACCTCGGCCGCGGTCACCGGGAGCGGGCGCAGCGCGGCGTCCTGCAGGACCTCGACCCAGATGCCGCCCAGGCCCACCGCCAGCATCAGGCCCCAGGCCGGGTCGCGGACGATCCCGGCGATCAGCTCCACGCCGCCGGTCCGGTACGGCTGGACCAG
>DASXJM010000660.1:0-4178 GCA_036497405.1 Streptosporangiaceae bacterium
ATCCCCGAGCGGCCGCTGGGCCAGCGCGGAGAAGATCACTGACAGGTGGTCGATGGCCTGGACCGCGGTGTAGGGGTCGTTGACCGCCGGCGACAGGGCCTTGCACGCCGTATCGACCAGCTGCCGGATGCCGAACGCCGCGTCCTGCTCCAAAGTCCGCTCGAAGCCGATTCGTACCCACCGGTCCAGAGCAGGTGTGAAACGCCGTACCGCTGCGTGGGCGTCGCCGGTGGCGGACGGCGGGGCCGGGGCGACAGGCCAGACCCAGGCCAGCGTGCAGCCGGGGTGAGAACTGGGTCGACGACAACTGCAGCGCCACCACCGTGAGGCCCAGCAGCAGGGCGATGACCGTCACCATGGTGCCAGCGATCCCGATCAGCAGGTTGCGGGCATCGTCCGGTGTGCCCTGGAACGCCAGCGGCGAGTGCACCCCGATGTTCACCGACGACAGCAGCGCTCCGGCCGCCAGCGCCGCCACCACGGACAGGGTGGGCAGGACCCACAGCGAAGCCCGCACGTTTTCCGACAGCGCATCACGGCGGATCATGCCGATATCCTTGCCCGCCGCCCGGGTCCGGCGACATCCCAGTCCGGTAACGTCACGGCTTCCGCTACTCAGAGTTAGTTAGATATTACTGAAGGTCATAATCTGAGCCCGGCTTAACGGGATGGCGACGCCGCACGAGGGGAACTGGTGGACCACCAGAGACGAGCTCCGCTGGATTTTCCGCTCCTGCGGCAGTGGATCGGCTACCTGATCGAGAGCTACGACGCGCTCGAGCGCCGCGGCGAGATCGGCTATAGCCAGCAGGAGATACGGCTCTACCGGGAGTCCCTGATCTCGGCCGCGCTGGCCTGTGACGGGGAGTTCAAGCGCCCGGTCAAGGCGCGCATCAGGGAACTGCTGGCCCTCGGGGCGGCCAGCTACGGCCTGGGCGCCGACGCTCCCGGGCCGGTGTCCTTCGCGGGCGAGAGCGTGGTCGACTTCGCGGTCTGCGCGCTGTGGCCGATCGCCACCCTGCCCGAGTTGCCCAGTACCTGGCTGGGAGCCTTTCTCGACGTCACCCGCTCGACGCACCTGGCCAGCCTGGTGGTCCGGGCCCGCTACCGGCTCGGCACTCCCGACGCCATGAGCGCGCAGGAATTCGGCCACACCCTGGCCCAGGTCAACTTCGCCCCCGGGATCCGGACGCTGCTCGCAGACCTGGCCGATCCCCGCCGCGCGGGCTGCCCCCTGACCGCGATGGCCATCGCCCACACCAGCTACGCCCCCCGGCGCGGGGCCAGCCAGCAGCGGGTGGCGCAGTGGGCGCTGGCCGCCGCCACCGGCGGCGTGACCGTCCACCGCGTTCCGGTCCCGCGGCCCCGGTTCGAGCCCGTTCCCGGCCCGCTGCTGGCCGCCCGCTCCTGACCTATTGCACCGCCGCCGGTTCCTCGTCCCGCGGGTCGTCTCGCGGGTCGTCCCGCGTTTCCACCTCCGGCACCGGCTCCCGGTACAGCTTGCTCGGCCACCACACCCAGTGCCCGAGGTCCAGGTTGAGCGCGGTGACCAGCACCGACCGGACCACGAGGGTATCCAGCAGCACGCCGAACGCGACCGCGAACCCGAGCTCGGCCAGGAACGTGACCGGCAGCGTGCTCAGCGCCGCGAACGTGCCCGCCAGCACCGCGCCCGCCGAGGTGATGACCCCGCCGGTGGCCGACAGCCCGGTCAGCGCCCCGCGGTGCGGTCCGTGCCGCGCCGCCTCCTCCCGGACCCGGGTCATCAGGAAGATGTTGTAGTCGATGCCCAGGGCGACCAGGAACACGAACACGAACAGCGGGAACGAGTTGTCGGCGTTGCCGTAGTTGAAGACGTGGTTGAAGAACAGTGAGCTGACGCCCAGGGACGCCGCGAACGACAGCGCCACCGTGGCGATCAGCATGATCGGCGCGATGATCGCCCGCAGCAGCAGGCCCAGGATCACGAACACCAGCAACAAGATGATCGGGATGATCAAGTTCCGGTCGTGGTCCGCGGCGTGGGCGATGTCCAGGGTCACCGCGGTGTTGCCGCCGACCATGGCGTCCGCCCCGGGCACGGCGTGCACGGCCGCCCGGGTCGCGTCGATGGTGGTGTAGGCGGCCTGGCTGTCCGGCGCCGAGGTGAGGGTGCCCTGCAGGAAGGCGTGGCCGTTCCGGGTGACCGGGCCGGTCACCCCGGTGATCCCGTGCACGCCCTTGAACGCCGACTCCACCGCCGCCGCCTGACCCGGGTTGGACACCACGATCACTGGCTGCCCGGCCCCGGCCGGGAAGTGCGCGGCCACCACGGACTGGCCCTTCACCGAGTCCGGATGGTGCCCGACGAACGACTCGGCCGCGGTCAGGCCACTGGCGTGCAGCCCGGTCAGGCCGATGGCCATCACCCCGAGGATCAGCGCGGTCACCACCCAGACCACGCGGGGCCGGACCGAGATCCGGCGCCCCACCCCGGCCCAGAACCCGCGGGTGGTGGGCTCGGCCGAGCCGAACGCGGGCCTGACCGGCCAGAAGATCTTGCGGCCGAAGATCAGCAGCAGCGCGGGCAGCAGCGTCATCATCGACAGCAGAGCCACCGCCACGCCGATGGCCAGCACCGGGCCCAGGCTCTTGGTCGAGTTCAGCTCGGCGAACGACAGCGTGAGCAGGCCCAGGATCACCGTGCCCGCGCTGGCGATGATGGCCGGCCCGGCCCGGCGCATGGCCAGCGCCATGGCCTCATGCCGGTCCTCGTGCCGGCGCAGTTCCTCCCGGTACCGTGCGGTCAGCAGCAGCGCGTAGTCCGTACCCGCGCCGAACACCAGCACGTACAAGATGCCGGCGCTCTGGGCGTTGACGGTCAGCCCGGCCCGGGCCAGCAGATAGATCAGGGCCTCCGCGCTGACCAGCGCGATGCCTGCCGAGATGACCGGGAACAACCACAGGGTCGGGCTGCGGTAGGTGATCAGCAGCAGGATGATCACGACGGCCAGGGTGGCGATCAGCAGGGTGCCGTCGATGCCTTTGAACGAGTTGGCCGAGTCGGCCGCGCTGCCCAGCGGGCCGGTGATGTACACGGTCAGCCCGGCCGGCCCGGCCCGGGCGATGTTCTTGAGGCTGGTGGCCGCGTCCGAGGCCTTGTTCCAGCCCTGGGAGCCCAGGTTGACCGGCACCAGGGTCTCGATGGCCTTCCCATCCTGGGAGACGATCGGCCCCGCCACCTGCGCGCGCACCACCCCGGACACGCTGGTGAACTTGGCCCGGTCCGCCGCCGCCTTGGCCTTGTCCGCGCTGGTCAGCCCGGACGCCCGGTCGTAGACCACGACCGCGGTGAAGATGTTGGGAGACTGGATCTTCGACTGCAGGTTCAGGACCTGGGTCGACTCGGCCTTGGCCGGCAGCCAGGACGACGAGTCGTTCTTCTCGGCCCCGGTCAGCTTGCCGGACAACGGCCCGGCCAGGGCCACGATGATCAGCCAGAAGACGACCACGCCCCATTTGGCGCGGCGTCCGCTGGCAAAGGTGATGATGGCGCGAGCTCGGCTCACGGTGATCCCCCGTCAGGTCACTGGTCGGGCTGCTCTTCTGGCTGCACTATGGAGCACAACCGTCGATCCAGTCAAGACATATCTTGAGTGCGAACGTTTGCTAATGCCCGGTGGGCTGGTGATACAGGATGACCCCTAATGCCAGACTGGCCAAATGAGTTTCTACCGGGACCAGGTCCTGCCCCGTCTGATCGACAGGATCATGCGCGGTAACGACCTGGATGAGCTGCGGACCCGGGTGGCGTCGAAGCTGACCGGCGACGTGCTCGAGATCGGTTTCGGGTCCGGCCTGAACGTGCCCTTCTACCCGGCCGGCGTGACCCGGGTGTGGGCGCTGGATCCGGCCACCGTCGGCCGCAAGCTGGCCGCGCCCCGGGTCGCGGCCAGCCCGGCCCCGATCGAGTACATCGGGCTGGACGCGCAGCGGATCCCGCTTCCGGACGCTCAGGTCGACAGCGTGCTCACCACCTGGACGCTGTGCACGATCCCCGACGTGGCCCAGGCCCTGGCCGAGGTCCGCCGGGTGCTCCGTCCCGGCGGCACCTTGTCCTTCGTCGAGCACGGCCGGTCACCCGACCTCGCCGTGGCCCGCAACCAGCGGCGGCTGGAGCCGGTCCAGTCGCTGGTGTT
>DASXJM010000661.1:0-3530 GCA_036497405.1 Streptosporangiaceae bacterium
GCCGTCCGCGATCACCACCGCGAAGCCCTGTTCGGCGAACCACTGCGAGGTCAGGAAGGCGCCGCGCCCGGCCAGCACCCGCTGGGCGTGCGGCCCGCCATACGGGTCGAGCAGCACCGGCAGCGGCCCCGAGCCCGGCTCGTGCCAGGACGGGAACAGCACCGCGGTCCTGATCTCCCGGGCCCCCAGGGACAGCAGGTGCGGCTGCGGCGTCGGCAGGTTGGGCGTCTCCGCATACGACTCAATCCGCGCCGCCACCTCCCCGCCCCGGTGAACTTCGGCCGTCCCGCCGTCCTCGTCCAGCGTGCGCCGGGTCAGCAGCGTGGTCCCGCCCGCCCGGCGGCCCGAGTTCAGCCCGCCGTCCGGCGACACCTGGACCAGCCCGTCCGGCCCGTAACTCCAGACTCCGATCTCGGTCGGCTCGCCCGACGCGGCGAACAGCACGGTGTCCCCGTCCACGTCGAGCACGTGCCGGACCTGAAGGCTGGCCGGCGTGACCGGCTCGGCCGCGCCGTCGGCGTGCTCGGCCAGCGTGCCCAGGACCAGCCGCTTGGCCCCGCCGCTGTCGGCCAGCCAGGCCAGCCGGCCGTCCGCGGTCGCGACCGGCACCCCGGGGACGATGTCGACCCACTGCTCGTCGGTGTCCTCGCGTACCAGCGTGGTCGCCCCGGTGGCCGGGTCCACCCGCCGGACCTGCATCCGGTTCTGGCCCCGGTTGAGCACCACGATCAGCGGGTCCTGGCCGGTTTCCCAGGACGCGGTGATCAGATATTCGAAATTGCGGGAATCCCACTCGACCGGCGTGCGCTCACCGTCCAGGCCGACCAGCACCAGGGACACGTCGGCGTTGGGCGTGCCCGCCGACGCGTACCTGACCTGGGCCGGGGTCCGGATCGGGTTGGCCGGGTCGGAGATGTACCACTGCTGCACCGGGCTCTCGTCGACCCGGGCCACCAGCAGCGCCCGGCCGTCCGGCGCCCACCAGTAGCCGCGCAGCCGCTCCATCTCCTCGGCCGCGATGTGCTCGGCCAGGCCGTAGTACACGGTGGGCTCGTCCTCGCCCGGAGCCACCAGCACCTGGTCCGGGGCCTCGCCCGCACCGAGGGCGGCGACCCGCAGCGCCCCACCGGAAACGTAGGCCAGCCGGGCCCCGGTCGGGTCCGGCCGCGGGTCCAGGGCCGGCGTCTGCACGGTCAGCTCGCGCGGGGCCGCCGCCGGGCTCCCCTCCGAAGCGGTCAGGTCGGCGCTGAACACCCGCCCCGACAGGCTGAACACCACGGTCCGCAGGTCCCTGTCGGCCGCATAGGAGACCACGCCCCCGGCCTGCTCGCGGGCCCGCTCACGCCGGGCCCGCTCCTCGGGCGGGAGGTCCTCGTCGGTGGCGTTCAGCGCGGCCGGGTCGGCGATCAGCCGTTCGGACCCGCCCGCCACGTCCAGCTGCCACAGGCAGGTCACCGGGTCGCCGCCGCCCTTGCTGCGCAGGAACACGATCCTGGCCCCGTCGGGGGAGATGGAGAAGGAGCGGGGTGCGCCGAGGGTGAAGCGCCGGGTCCGGGCCTGCTGCCGGGGGAAGCTTTCGGTCATGGACATAGATCCTGCCAGCCACGGCTACCCTCACGTGCGTGACCTCATCCCCCAGCCGAACCGACCCTCGGCGCCTGCTGCTGGTGCACGCTCACCCGGACGACGAATCGATCGGCACCGGCGCCACCATGGCCCGCTACGCCGCCGAAGGCGCCCAGGTCACTCTGGTCACGTGCACGCTGGGGGAGGGCGGCGAGATCATCCCCCCCGAGCTGGCCAACCTGGCCGCCGACCACGACGACCAGCTGGGCGGTTACCGGATCGGCGAGCTGGACCGGGCCTGCGCCGCGCTCGGCGTCACCGACCACCGGTTCCTGGGCGGGGCCGGCCGCTGGCGGGACTCCGGGATGATCGGCACCCCCGAGAACGAGGACCCGCGCTGCTTCTGGCGGGCCGACCTCACCGAAGCCGCGCTCGACCTGGCCGCGATCATCCGCGAGGTCCGCCCGCAGGTGCTGGTCACCTACGACGACGACGGTTTCTACGGGCACCCGGACCACATCCAGGCCCACCGGGTCGCCTGGCGGGCGTTCCAGCTGGCCGCGGACCCGGCGGTGACCGTCCCGGGTGGCCTGGCCCCGTGGCGGGTGGCCAAGTTCTACGCCAGCACCACGCCGCGTTCGGCGCTGGACGAGGAGATGGCCGAGCTGCGGGCCGCCCGCGCCCATGACCTGGCCGGAGACGGTGCTGAGCCGTCCGGCCTGCCCCCGGCCTGGCGGCTGCCCGAGTCCGAGGCCGACCTGGTCTACGGGGTGCCGGACGAGCAGGTCAGCACGGAGATCGACGGCTCCGCCCACCTGGACGCCAAGCTGGCCGCGATGGCCGCGCACGCCACCCAGATCACGGTGGCCGGCCCCTACTTCGCCTTGTCCAACCACATCGCCCAGCTGGCCTCGGCCGTCGAGTACTACGCCCTGCTGCCCAGCCCCGATGCCGGCTCGCCCCCTTCCGATGTTCCAGATTTCACCGAAGGTCACGGGCCGGGCTGCCCGCCCCCCCGCGAGGCTGACCTGTTCGCAGGCCTCGACCTGCCCACCGTCGCCGACGATGCCACCGGCACCCTGGCCCCGGACGCCCCGGCCGCGTCCCCCGTCCCACCCCGCGCTACGCCGGCACCACCCGCACCACTCCGCGCTACGCCGGCACCACCCGCACCACCCGTCCCACCCCGTGCCGCGGCCGGGCAGGCTGGGTAGCCTTGACCGTCATGGGTTCACGTTCTGATCCGGCGCCTGCTGGTCCCGCGCCGCGTGAGCCCGTGGCCCACCAGGCCGCCTTCGTCACCGGCGGCGCCTACGCCCTGCTGCTGGTGCTGGGGGTGATCCAGGGCCTGATCGGCTCGTTCCAGTACGACGCCTGGATGATCGGCTCGTTCCCGGCGGCGGCGATTCTCTTCTGCCTGATCCTCCTGGTGACCTGCGTGCTCGGCTCCTGGGGCATGGGCTCGGTGACCGGGGCGATCCTGCCCGCGCTGGGCTGGATCGTGGCCTCGTTCGTGCTCGACTCCCCGTCCCGCCAGGGCAGCGTGGTCGTGGCCGCCGTCCCCAGCGGCGAGTGGTACCTGTACGGCGGGGCCATCGCCGCCCTGGCCGGTATCGCGGCCGCGTTCTTCATGTGGGTGCGCCGCACCTCCCGGAAGTACGCGCGGTGACCGGCCCGGCCGCCCCTGAGCCGACCGCGGGCGGGCCGGACCAGGACGCCTACCGCCGGGCGTTCGGCCAGTTCGCGACCGGGATCGCGGTCGTGGCCGCCACCACCGACGGCGTCACCCACGCCATGACCGTCAACGCGCTGACCTCGGTCTCCCTCGACCCGCTGCTCATCCTGGTCTGCGTCGAACGCGCCGCCCGCTTCCACGACGCCGTACTCTCCGCGGGCACCTGGGCCGTCTCCGTCCTGACCGAAGACCACGAGAAAACCGCCCGCTGGCTCGCCACCCGCGGCCG
>DASXJM010000662.1:0-2151 GCA_036497405.1 Streptosporangiaceae bacterium
GCCGGTCCGCATCAGGTGCAGGGCCGCGGTGTGGGTGGCGCACCCGCCCACGATGACCGGCACGTCCAGCTCGTAGATGAACTGCTTGAGGTTGAGCGGCTCGGCCCGGCCGGACACGTGCTCGGCCGACACCGTGGTGCCCCGGATCACGAAGATGTCCACGCCCGCGTCGATGACCGCCTTGTAGTAGCGGGCCGTGCGCTGCGGCGACAGCCGGGCCGCGGTGGTCACCCCGGCCGAGCGGATCTCCTCGATCCGCCGCCCGATCAGGTCCTCCTTGATCGGCTCGGCGTACATCTCCTGCAGCCGCCGGGTCGCGGCCTGCTCGTCCAGCTCGGTGACCTCGGCGATCAGCGGCTCCGGGTCGGCGTACCGGGTCCACAGGCCCTCAAGGTCGAGCACGCCCAGGCCGCCCAGGCGGCCGATCTCGATCGCGGTCCGGGGCGAGACCACGCTGTCCATCGGGCAGGCCACCAGCGGGGATTCGAACCGGTAGGCGTCGATCTGCCAGGCGATCGAGACCTCTTCCGGGTCCCGGGTCCGGCGGGCCGGCACGATGCCGATCTCGTCCAGGGAGTAGGCGCGGCGGCCGCTCTTGCCGCGGCCGATTTCCACTTGAGTCACTGAGTTGTCCTAGTTGCGGCCGCGGCCGCTGTAGTTCGGGGCCTCGACGGTCATCTGGATGTCGTGGGGGTGGCTTTCCTTCAGCCCGGCCGCGGTGATCTGCACGAACTGGGCCTGCTGGAGATCGCCCATGGTGCGCGCGCCGCAGTAGCCCATGGCCGCCCGCAGCCCGCCGACCAGCTGGGTGGCCACCGCGGCCAGCGGGCCCCGGTACGGGACCTGGCCCTCGACGCCCTCGGGCACCAGCTTGTCCTCGCGCAGCACGTCATCCTGGAAGTAGCGGTCCTTGGAGTAGGACCGGCCCCCCCGCTCCCGGTTGCGCATGGCGCCCAGCGAGCCCATGCCCCGGTACAGCTTGTACTGCTTGCCGTTGATGAACACCATCTCGCCCGGGGTCTCCTCGCAGCCGGCCAGCAGGCTGCCCAGCATGACGGTGTCGGCCCCGGCCGCGATGGCCTTGGCGATGTCCCCGGAGAACTGCAGGCCGCCGTCGCCGATGAGCGGGATCCCGGCCGGGCGGGCCGCCTTGGCCGCCTCGTAGATCGCGGTCACCTGGGGCACGCCCACCCCGGCCACGACCCGGGTGGTACAGATCGAGCCCGGCCCGACCCCGACCTTGACCCCGTCCGCGCCCACGTCGATCAGGGCCTGGGCCCCGGACCGGGTGGCCACGTTGCCGCCGATGACCTCGACGTCGGTGTTGGCCTTGAGCTGCTTGACCATGGCCAGCACGGCCTGCTGGTGACCGTGGGCGGTGTCCACGATGAGGAAGTCGACCCCAGCGTCGATCAGGGCCTGGGCCCGGGCCTTGGCGTCCTCACCGACGCCGATCGCGGCCCCGACCACCAGCCGGCCACCCGGGTCCTTGGTGGCCAGCGGGTACTCCTCGCTCTTGGCGAAGTCCTTGACCGTGATCAGGCCGCGCAGCCGCCCGGCGTCGTCGATGAGCGGGAGCTTCTCCACCTTGTTCTGGCGGAGGAGAGCCAGGGCGTCCTGGGGAGCCACCCCGACCGGGGCCGTGAGCAGCGGCATCCTGGTCATGACCTCGGCCACCCGGCGGCTGCGGTCGGTCTCGAAGCGGATGTCGCGGTTGGTCACGATGCCGAGCAGAATGTGGTTCTCGTCGGTGACCGGGAGCCCGGAGATCCGGTAGCGCCCGCAGATCGTGTCCACGTCGGCCACGGTGGCGTCGGGCGTGCAGGTGACCGGGTCGGTGATCATCCCGGCTTCGGACCGCTTGACCACGTCGACCTGCGCGGCCTGGTCCTCGATGGCCAGGTTGCGGTGCAGCACGCCGACCCCGCCGTTGCGGGCCATGGCCACCGCCATCCGCGCCTCGGTCACCGTGTCCATGGCCGACGAGACCAGCGGCATCCTGAGCTGGATCTTGTTGGTGATCCGGGTGCTGGTGTCCGCCTCGTTGGGCAGCACATCCGAGGCCGCGGGCAGCAGCAGCACGTCGTCGAACGTCAGGCCGGGCGGGGCAAACTTCTCATCCACGGTCATGGCACCTTAACTTCAGCGGCG
>DASXJM010000663.1:0-4029 GCA_036497405.1 Streptosporangiaceae bacterium
CCGGTGAAGGTGCTGCCGACCACGTACACCGGCTGGTTCTGATACTGGCTCAGGGCCCGGATGGCGGCCCCGCCCAGATCGGGGCCGGACGAGTCGCAGCGGTTGCCGGTGAAGCGCGAGTTGATCACCGTGAGCTGGCCGCCACGATCGAAGATCGCTCCCCCGCCGCCACCGTCGTAGCTCTGGCCGGTGGAGTTGCCGTTGGCGAAGGTCATGTTCTGCACGGTCAGGTGCGGGGTGGCCTGGTCCTGGCAGTGTGAGGTGGCCCAGGCCTGGGCCGGGTCGCAGGTGTCCTGGTACAGGATGCGCCGGGCGCCGCCACCGCTCAGCGTGACCTTGCCCTGGCCGTCCAGCACCACCGCAGAACTGGTGTTACGGACCTTGGCCGTGGCCGCCATGGTGATGGTGACCGGCTCGGAGCCGCAGGAGAACGTGATCACCCCGCCCGCGGCCACCGCGTCGACCACGGCCTGGGACGTGCAGCTGGCCGCGGTGCCGTCCCCGATCACGTGGTCGGGGTGGGCGATGCTGACCGGCTGACCCGCGGCTGGGACGGCGGCGATGCCGGTCCCGTTGCTGGCCGGCGCCCGTGACGGCGCGGCCGGGGCCTTGGTCCTGGGCGCCGGTACGTGCGCGACCGAGGGCGACCCCACCCGCTGCGGGCCGAGCGCCGCTTCCTGGGCCGGGCCGGGCGATGAGGGCCGGGCGGTCGCGGCCCCCGCGGGGCCGGAGGCATGAGTGCCTGCTGGGCCGGAAGCGGCGCAGGCGGTCAGCGTGGCCGCCGTGAACAGGGTCACGGTGAGCGCAGTGACTGTCCTGGTGAGCCGCACGATGTTCGACCATATCCAGATACGCGGTGATCAGTGTTGTTTCTGGTAAAGCGCAGGCCGAGTGCCTGCCAAGTACCTGCCGAGTGCCGTGGGCCGCCTGCGGTCTTGACACCTCAGCGCGGCTCATCGACGATGCTGGTCAGTTGATATGCGTTTGCTTAGTTGCAGTTTCGGTTGTTATCGCGGGATCCGGATGGCCTGCCGGTGCGGGGAGAGGCGAGCACGTTCACCCTGCACGGAGGAGGATGCGGTGGCCGCAAAGGACCTGGGAGGCCTGGGGGTGCCGGCGGATCCGGGGGCGCCGGAGGATCTGGAGGTGCCGGAGGACGGGGTGACGCTGGCTGATGTGGCCCGGGCCGCCGGGGTGTCATCGGCGACGGCGTCGCGGGTGCTCACCGGTTCGCCGCACGTCCGGCCGGGCACCCGGCAGCGGGTCGAAGCGGCCATGAGCCAGCTGGGGTACGTACGGCAGCGGGCGCCCCGATCGGCGGAGTCGCGGCGGACCCGGTCGATCGCGTACGTGGTGTGCGAGGAGAACGTGAAGGTGTTCGCCGACCCGTTCTTCGCCCGCCTGCTGTGGGGGGTCAGCCGGGAGCTGTCAGCCGCCGACCTGCAGCTCATCTTGCTGACCTTGCACTCAGCGCAGGAGTGCCAGTCGGTGTCGCGCTACCTGCGCAGCGGGCACGTGGACGGCGCGCTGTTCGTCAGCATGCACGGCCGGCTCCCCCTCGACCTGGACAGCCTGGGTATCCCGCTGGTCCTGTGCGGCCGGCCCGCCGACGGCGGGGAGCGCCACGCCTACGTCGACGCCGACAACGTGGGCGGGGCCGAGCAGGCGGTCCGGTACCTGCTCGGCGCCGGCCGGACCGCGGTGGCCACGATCGCCGGGCCGCCAGACATGGGCCCCGGCATCGACCGGCTGCTCGGCTACCGCAAGGCGGTGGCCTCGGCCGGGCTCAGTGACCCGGGCATGATCGCCTACGGCGACTTCACCGGCCTGGCCGGCGAGCAGGCCACCTTCCGGCTGCTCGATCACCGCCGGAACACCGATGCGATCTTCGCGGCCTCCGATCTGATGGCCATGGGCGCGCTGCGGGCCCTGCGCCGGACCGGACGGCGGGTGCCGGACGACATCGCGGTCATCGGCTTCGACGACTCCCCGCTGGCCCAGCACGCCGAGCCCTCGCTCAGCTCGGTGCACCAGCCGCTGGAGGCGATGGCGGCGCGGATGACCCGCGAACTGCTGGCCCTCATCGCCGCCCCGGACCGGTCCCCGGCCCACGTCATCCTCGACACCGAACTGGTGCTGCGCGACTCGGCCTGACCTGGTCAACCGGCGGCGAATGGTGTAACTTTCACGGTCCGGCCCGGCCGCGTACCAGCACGTTGCCACCCAGAGCCGGACGATCTGTACACCCCCTCCCGCCCTGCCTATGGTCACGGCAGCCATATCCGGCAAGGACGCCTGGGAGGAGATCCCGCATGAAACGACGTTGGGCAGGTGGGCGGCGACGGTGGGCCACCGTCGCCGCGGTGGTGGCCGCGGCCAGCACCGCCGTCTTCGGCGCAGGCGCGGCGGCCGCGGTTCCGGCCGCGGCCGCGGGTACGGCCTGTGGTGCCGCCTACAGCGTGCCAAGCGACTGGGGCAGCGGCTTCACGGCCTCGATCACCGTGACCAACAGCGGGACGGCGGCCATCACCGGCTGGTCGCTCTCGTACTCCTACACCGGCAACCAGCAGCTGACCCAGGGCTGGTCGGGCACCTGGGCGCAGTCGGGTCACACGGTCACCGTGTCCAGCCTGAGCTACAACGGGAGCCTGGCCCCGGGAGCTTCCACCCAGCTCGGGGCCAACTTCAGCTACAGCGGCAGCAACGCCGCGCCCGCGTCGGTGGCCTGCACCGCGTCCGGCGGCGGTGGCGGCGGCACTCCCCCGCCCGCGGGCACGATCACGGCCAGCCCGTCCAGCCTCCAGGTGACCCAGGGCTCGACCGGGACCACCGCGCTGAGCCTGTCCACCGCACCATCGGCCAACGTCACGGTCACGGTAGCGCGGACCTCAGGAAACTCCGGCCTGTCGGCCGCGCCGGGCACCCTCACCTTCACCCCGGCCAACTACGCGACCCCGCAGACGGTCACGATCTCGGCCGACGCCAGCAGCACCGGGGCGGCCACCTTCACCGCGGCGGGGAGCGGGTACGGCTCGGCGACCATCACCGCCACCGAGGCGGCCAGCGGAGGCTCCGGCGGAACCGGGGGTAGCGGCGGCCGGGTGGCCGACCCCTACAACGGGTCCCAGCCGTATCTGAACCCCGACTACACCGCCGAGGTCCAGGCCCAGGCGAGCAAGGACGGCTCCAGCACCGAAGCCGAGGTGGCCAACTACCAGACCGCGATCTGGATGGACCACATCGGCGCGATCGCGGGCGACAGCGGCCGCCTCGGCCTGGCCGCCCAGCTCAACAAGGCCGAGACCCAGGCCACGTCGGCGGGCAAGCCGATCCTGGTCGAGGTGGTCGTCTACGACCTGCCGGGCCGCGACTGCGCGGCGCTGGCCTCCAACGGCGAGATCCCGGCCACCTCGGCCGGCCTGACCGAGTACGAGTCCCAGTACATCGACCCGCTGGCCGCGATCGAGGGTTCCCCGGCCTACAGCAACCTGCGCATCGTCAACATCGTCGAGCCGGACTCGCTGCCCAACGCGGTGACCAACCAGTCGATCTCGGCCTGCCAGACGGCCACGCCCCTGTACGAGCAGGGCATCGAGTACGCCCTGAACAAGCTGCACGCCATCAACTGGACCTACAACTACCTGGACATCGGGCACTCGGGCTGGCTCGGCTGGAGCAGCAACTTCACCCCCGCCATCTCCGAGTACGCCAAGGTGGCCAAGGCCACCACGGCCGGCTTCGCCAGCGTGGACGGGTTCATCAGCAACACGGCCAACTACATCCCGACCGCCGAGCCCTTCATGACGGCGACCGAGAACGTGGGCGGCCAGCCCGTCGACTCGGTGCAGTTCTACTCCTACGATCCGCAGATCGAGGAGCTGAGCTACGACCAGGCGTGGCGTTCGGCGGCGATCAGCGCCGGCTTCTCCAGCAGCATCGGCATGCTGATCGACACCTCCCGCAACGGCTGGGGTGGCCCGAACCGGCCCACCGGCGCCAGCACGTCGACCAACACCACCACCTTCGTCA
>DASXJM010000664.1:0-9005 GCA_036497405.1 Streptosporangiaceae bacterium
GCCGCCTGCCGCAGCTGAGCCCGGGCCCGCTGCAGGAGGCCGTTGGCCGAGTTGGTGGTGGTGCCCAGCAGCTGGGCGACCTCCGCGGCCCGCCAGCCCAGCACGTCACGCAGGATGAGAACCGCGCGCTGCCGGGCCGGCAGGTACTGCAAGGCGGCGATGAAGGCCAGTCGGATGCCCTCTCGGGAGACCGCGACCGCGGCCGGATCGGCCGATTCGGGCCGCAGCAGCGCGTCGGGGATGGGCTGCAGCCACGGGACCTCGGGCCGCGTCGCCGCCAGCGGCCCTTCCGGCTCCTGGTCCGGATCGCTCAGGCCTGAGGGCAGTGGCCGGCGCCCGCGGTTGCCGATCGCCCGCAGGCATTCATTGGTCGCGATCCGGTACAGCCAGGTCCGCAGCGACGCGCGGCCCTCAAACTGGCCGAACGACCGCCACGCCCGCAGCAGGGTCTCCTGCACCTGGTCTTCGGCGTCGTGGACCGAGCCGAGCATCCGGTAACAGTAAGCCAGCAGTTCGGGCCGGAACGGGTCGGTCAGCCGCGCGAACTCCTCGCGACCCGGGTCAGCTTTCATCACACCCATACAGACCGGCCGCGAGGGCAGAATCCATCGGCTGGGGCGCGCCGGCACCCGCCGCGTTCAGTTTTCGGGGTGGCCCAGGTCTGTACCGGTAGATGGGCCTGGACACCCGACCGGCCCCGGGAACGAAACCGGGAAGGAAACAATGACTACCGGATCAGCACGACCGGTCCACCGCTGGCGCGCGTTCGCGGTGCTGGCCGTGGCGTACTTCATGACGATCGTCGATCTCACGATCGTGAACGTCTCGCTGCCGACCATCGGCCGGGCCCTGCACTTCTCCGAAGCGAACCTGCAGTGGGTCGTGACCGCCTACGCGATCACCTTCGGTGGCTTCCTGCTGCTGGGCGGCCGCGCCGCCGACCTGCTCGGTCGGCGAAGGATCCTGATGCTGGGCCTGGCCGTCTTCACGGCGGCATCGCTGGGCGCCGGGCTGGCCAGCAACGACGTCATCCTGATCGCGCTGCGCGGGCTGCAGGGGTTCGGTGCGGCCGTCGTCCTGCCCGCCGCGCTGTCGATCGTGATGAACATGTTCACCGAGGGCGCCGAGCGCAACAAGGCATTGGGCGCCTGGGGTGCCATCGGAGCCTTCGGAGCGACGTTCGGGCTGATCACCGGAGGGCTGCTGACCCGCTACGCCGGATGGGAGTACATCTTCTTCCTCAACGTGCCGGTCGGGGCGTCGGCGCTGCTGCTCGCCCCGCGCATCGTCCCCGAGAGCCGGCTGCGGGATGCCCGCCGCCGCTTCGACCCGCTGGGTGCGGTCGCGGTGACTGGCGGGCTACTGCTGCTGGTCTACGCCATCTCGAACGCACCCCAGGCGGGCTGGGGATCGGTGCGGACCGTGACGCTGCTGGCGGTCTCGTGCGCGCTGCTGCTCGCCTTCCTGGCCATTGAAGCCCGGACCGTGGCGCCGTTGATGCCGCTGCGAATCTTCCGGCTCCGGATGGTGGCGGTAGCCAACGCCGTGGGCCTGCTGCTGGGCGGCAGTTTCTTCGCCTACATCTTCATCGGCACCCTCTATATGCAGCAGGTGCTGCACTACTCGGCGCTGCAGGCCGGGGCCGCCTGGCTCGCCACCTCGCTCACCTCCGTCGCGCTCGCCGGGGTGGCGCAGAAGCTGGTCACCGTCGTTTCGACGGGACCGGTGATGCTGGTGGGGATGGCTCTGATCGGCGGCGGCATCGTGTGGACGACCCAAGTGCCGGTGGACGGGCATTTCTGGAGCGCCCTGGCCGGCCCGTTCTTCGTCACCGGGGCCGGCACCGCGTTCGCCTTCGTTCCGGTCTCCATCGGCGGGCTGACCGGGGTCGCCGAGCACGAGGCCGGGCTTGCCTCCGGGCTGATCAACACCTCCCAGCAACTGGGTGGCGCGCTCGGGGTCGCGATCGCATCGACGGTGGCGGCCACTCGCCTGAGCAGCCTGCTCGGCCAGGGCAAGCCCGCGAACGTCGCCCTGACCAGCGGCTTCCACCTGGCCTTGTGGGTTTGCGGCGGGACAGCCCTGCTCGCGCTCTTGGCGATAGCCACGCTTCGCTTCCGCCCGGCCGCGCGGGATGAGCATCGGCCAAGTGACTCCTACGAGCTGGTCTGAGACCCGCCTAAGGCCCCTGTGAGCAGGAAGATAAGGCTTTCTCCCGATGTTCTATAAGGGGTCTTAGAACGAGACTTAAACCATGACCGGCGATGAGACGCCGGAACCCCTCCAGGAGGAAATCATGAGCAACACCCGTAGCCCGCTGGCCCGCTTCAGCCGTCGCTTCATCGCCGTCGTGACCGAGATGAACCGCGCGCAGAACCACCTGGCCAACGCCCAGCACACCCCGGAGCGTTACTGAGCGTAAGAGCGCCAAGAACGGGTACCAGGCGCCCACCGATCCCGATAGTCGGCGAGTCTGACCCGCCGAAGGCTCGGGTCGGTGGGCGCCTACGTTCCAATCTGCAGCACGACCTTGCCGCGCGTGTGGCCGCCCGCGACCTGCGCCAGCGCCTGACGGGCCTGCTCCAGCGACAGCACGCTTTCGATCTGGGGCCGCAGCGTCCCCGCCTCGACCAGCTGGCTCAGAGCTTCCAGCCGCGGCCGGGTGACCCGGGCCGCGAAGGCGTCGCCGGTGATCCCGCGATCCAGCGACATGGAGGGACCGGCCAGCACGATCGAGACCGCCCGGCCCCCGTCCCGGACCGTGGCGATGGCCTGGTCACGGGTCTGGCCGCCGGAGCAGTCCAGCAGCAGATCGACCCCGTGGGGCGCGGCCGCCTGGACCTGCCCCACCCAGTCGGCGGCGTGGTAGTCGAACACCTCGCTGGCGCCCAGGCTCCGCAGGTAGTCATGGTTACCCGGGCTGGCCACCCCGAACGTGCGGGCGCCCAGACCGGCCGCGATCTGCACCGCCGCACTGCCCACGCCGCCCGCGGCGGCGGTGATGAGCACGGTCTGGCCGGCGTCCAGTCTTCCCCGGTCGACCAGGCCCTCGTGCGCGGTCCCGGCCGCGATCACCAGCCCGGCCGCCTCCGGGTAGCCGACCTGGCCGGGCAGAGCCGACACCCGGTCGGCCGAAGCCAGGGCCAGCTCGGCGAACCCGCCGCCGGCCGGGAACAGGCTGGCCCACACCTGCTGGCCCGGCTGGACATCGGCTCCCTCTCCGGGGGCCTCGACCACACCAGCGATCTCCTGGCCGGGGACGAACGGCAGCGTCAGCCCGGGGAAGCCGCCGCCGAGAAACCCGACGTCCCACGGCCCGACCCCAGCGCCACGCACCCTGATCAGCACCTGTCCCGGGCCGGGAACTGGCTCCGGCCGGTCACCCAGCTCCACGCGGTCGATCCCGCTCAGTTCCTCAGCCAGCGCTGCTCGCATGGCTCTGTCCTGCCCGCTTGGTGCGGAAGTTACCGGACTGCCCGGAAGTTACTGCCCGCCCGCGCCCGTGCCCCGGGCCGAGGCCGCAGCCGCGGCCAGCCATCGTTCCACGCTACGCACGTAGGCCGGCAACAGCTCGGCCTGGACCCGGTGGCGCAGCACCAGCGCCGCCGCCTCGTCCCGGTCGTGCCCCCGCAGCCGCAGCACCGCGTAGGCGACCATCACCGACCGGTGCATGCCCGCCGTGCAGTGGATGAGGACCCGGGCCTGCGGCTGATCGTCCAGCACGCCGGCCGCGAACCGCGCCGCTTGCGCCCAGGCCGCGGGCCGCTGCCGCAGCCGGTGATCCTGCATGGCCGCGTGCACGACCCGCTCCGGCCCGAACACCGCTCGTTCGGCGGCCAGATCCCGGCCCCACCACACATCCAGCCGCGGCCGGCAGTTGATGACGTGCGTCACTCCCTGCCCGGTCAGGCCGGCCACCGCCGCGGGCCGCGGCACGGCACTGATCGCGATCCGCTCGTCCCCGATCCAGCTCAGCAACGGCCCGGCCGGGTCGGAGCTCCGGCGTGGCCACGGGCGGCCGAACCGGGACCGTGCTGCCCGTACTCCAGATTCGGGTGTCATCACGGTGGTTCTCCTGATCACGCGCAGTGAGCATTGAGGTATGAGGCACCGGAAGAGCCGGTGTCCCGGGTCTCCAGGAGGCACCCCATGAACGCATCCAACCCCAGCACCCCCCGGGAGCGTCTACGCCAGTGGTGGGCCTCCCCGCCCCGGACCGGCCTGCGGCGCATACTTTCGCCATGGGAGTACCGCCACCTTCGTCTCTCGGCGGGCCTGCGCATCGGCGGCGCCGTGGCCCTGACCACCCTGGGCGTCATCACGCTCGGCTTCGGTGGCGGCACCGGGGAGGCGTTCGCCTGGTCGCTGGTGTTCCTGCTGCCGGCCGCGGCCAACCTGGCCACCGCCCTCTGGGAACTGTCCATCGCTGGCTCCGCGGCCGCCTGAACCTGAGGTATCCGGATGCCCGCGTCGGATGACACCGTGCCGGATGACACCGTCCCTTCCGAGCGATCGCGGCTGGAGAAGGCGCTCATCCGGTCCTGGGAGTACCGCCACCTGCGCTTCTGGGCGGGCCTGCGCATCGGCGGCGGCATCGTCCTGGCCGTCCTGGGCGTCATCACGCTGGGCTACGGCGGGGGAACGGCGAAGGCGTACCTCTGGTCGCTGATTTTCCTGGTCCCGGCCGCGGCCAACCTGGCCTTCGCCTCCTGGCAGATCAGCATCTCCCACCGCCTGCCCACCGCGCCGCTGCCGCGGCGGGTCCGGGAGCTGGAGCAGTCCCGGGCCCACGTCGTGGACGACTCGGCGGCGCGGCTGCGCCTGATCGAACGAGACCTGCACGACGGCGCCCAGGCCCAGATGGTCGCGGTGACCATGAAGCTGGGCCTGGCCGTGAAGAAGCTCGGCGGTCTGAGCAATGGGACCGGCCCCGGCCCGGTGGACCGTGTTGACCTCGACCGTGTTGACCTCGACCGCGTTGAACTCGATCGGGCTGACCTGGACCGGGTGCTGGAGCTGGTCGTCGACGCCCACCGCGGGGCCCGGGAGGCCGTGGCCGAACTGCGTGACCTGTGCCGGGGCATCCATCCGCCCGTGCTCGACCAGGGCCTGGAGATCGCCCTCAGCACCCTGGCCGCCCGCTGTGACCTGCCGGTGGAGCTGGTCATCGACCTGCCCGAGCGCCCATCGGCCGCGATCGAGACCATCGCCTACTTCTGTGCCGCCGAACTGCTCACCAACGCGGCCAAGCACAGCGTCGCCCACCAGGCCACGCTGGAGGCGGTCCAGCGGCCCGGCCCGCTGCTGCGGGTCCGGGTCAGCGACGACGGCTGCGGCGGCGCCCGCGTCGAGGCTCGCGGCGGCCTGGCCGGGCTGGCCGAGCGGATCCGGACCGTGGACGGCAGCCTGCTGGTCAGCAGCCCGCCCGGAGGCCCTACTGTGATCACCGTCGAGCTGCCGTCACGCGCGTGAGCCAACCGGAGACCCGATGACCGGACGAGAGACCCGATGACCGGACCGGATACCCGATGAACATCGTGATCGCCGAAGACTCGGTGGTGGTACGAGCGGGCCTGGCCGAGATCCTGGCCGACAGCGGCCATCGGGTCGCCGCCGCGGTCGGCAACGCCGGCGAACTGCTGACCGCGGTGGACGAGCACCAGCCCGACGCCGCCGTGGTCGACGTACGGATGCCGCCCGGCTACACCAACGAGGGCCTGCGGGCCGCGATCGCCATCCGCCGCGACCATCCCGGGACCGGCGTGCTCGTGTTTTCGCAGTACATCGAGACCCGCTACGCGGCCGACCTGCTCGGCGCGGCCTCCGGTGGCAGCGCGGCCGGGGTCGGCTACCTGCTCAAGGACCGGGTCGCTGACGTCGACGAGTTCGTCGGGGCGCTGACCCGGGTCGCGGCCGGCGGTACCGCCCTGGACCCGGAGGTGGTCACCCAGCTGTTGCGGGCCAGCCGCCGCGACACCGGCCTCGGCTCCCTGACCGGCCGGGAGCGTGACACCCTGGCCCTGATGGCCGAAGGCCGATCCAACGGCGCGATCGCCGCCACCCTGGTCATCTCCGAGCGGGCCGTCGAGAAGTACATCGCCAACATCTTCACCAAGCTCGACCTGCCCCCCTCCGACGCCGACCACCGCCGCGTCCTGGCCGTCCTCCGCTATCTCCAGCCCTGACCGTCCCTGCCCGCCGTTATGCCGGCGGCTGGCTCCACCGGCCCCGGTGCACGGTCTCGGTCTCGGGCTTGCGCCGGCTGCGTAGATCGCGGGCCGGCTCGTCGCTGTAGCCGACGGAAATCGCCCCGATCGGATGAAACTCCGGCGGGACCCCGAACGCCTCCTTGTAGGCGTCGATCCGCGGCACCGGCAGGCCGAAGAAACACGCCCCCAGCCCGGCGTCCACCGCCGTCTGCAACATCAGCAGCGACGCCATCCCGGTGTCAATGTCCCAGTACGGCGCGGGCCACCAGGCGTCGGATCGGTCACTGAACCCCTTGTCGGGCTGGGCGTACCGGTCCAGGTAGGCGTCCTTGTTCGAGTGGGCCACGATCAGCAGCGGCGCCTCGACATTGGCCGCGAACCAGCCTTCCGGCCCTTCCTCGGGGGTGACCGCCGCCCGGAACCGGGCCACGTCATCCGGGGTGTCCAGGACCAGGAACCCCCACCCCTGCGAGAACCCGGCCGAGGGCGCCCGCAGCCCATTGGCCACGATCCGGTCCACCACCTCGGGCGGCACCGCCCGGCTCACGTCGTAGCTGCGTACCATCCGTCGTCGCTGCACCACCTGCTGGAAGTCCACGCCAGCACGCTACCCGCCAATGACTTTGGCCCCTATCACCGCCTGGGTAGTGGTGAGATGATCCGCACAAATCGGCCTGCGCAGTCGACTGGCCCGGACGAGGGGGAGCAGGATGACGACCTCAAATATGCCCGTGTGGGGGCCGTGGACCACCTACTACGACCCGGCTGACCAGGGACCGAGCGCGCCCGGCATCGTCGACGGCAGCGCTCTCGCGGTGACGTTCGGGCTGGCCCCGCTCGCTCTGTCGCTGCCAAGCGGGCAGGGTACCGCCCTGGCCGGCGCCAGCGGACTGGCTGGTGCCCTGTCGCTGGACCTGCCCGCCGGCTTCGCCTTCCGGGGCTTCCTGCTGCTGGTCGACATCAATGTGGACAAGACCGCCAACAGCGAAGCTCTGGTGAGCTGTTCGATCGGGCACAACTCGCAGACCCTCCAGTGGCCATTCGGCGTCGGTGCCACCATTCCCGACCCATCCGCCTCCCGGGATAACCCCAGCGAGGGTCTGGAACCCGACTCCGAGCACATCATGGAATGCTTCACCACCGACTCCGCCCCCCACGGTGGGGGAGGATCGCTTCCGCCCCTGCCCGTCACCTTGAGCATTCAGGGCCGTCGCCGCACCCCCGATGACGATCTCGAGATTCAGATCCTGAGGTTCAACGTCGCCCTGCTCAGCTCGTTACCGAACCCAGTTATTGATCGCCGGCTGCTCCAGGCCGACGGTGACGTTCTCCGGGTAGATGTTCGCCCCGAAGAACGACACCGTCGGGTGGCACTTCCTGACCGGTCTCAGCTGGCCACCAGGGGCTCGTCCTCGCTGGCGACTGGAACCTCGCGGTCGGAGCCACCCAGCACCCGCAGCGCGTCCGGGGCCAGATACACGTGCACCGGCGTCCCCTGCGCCAAATCAGGCCGCTCGCCGTCGTTCTGGATCAGGGCCTGCAGCGGCACCCCCGGCCCCAGCCGCAGCATGACCTGGGTCGCCGCCCCCAGGAACACCAGCCGTTCGACCATCCCCGGCACGCGGTTGGGCCCGTCCGACCCGTGCGGCTCCAGCCGGACCCGCTCGGGCCGGATCACCGCGTGGGCCGGCCCGGTCGAGTCCACCTCCCCGCGCTCGGCCACCAGCGCCGAATCACCCAGCTTCATCCGGCAGCCCGTCCCGGGGCCGCGCTCCACGACCTCCACTTCCATGAGGTTCGAAACCCCCAGGAAGTCCGCTACGTAGGTGTCGGTCGGCTCGGTGTACACGTCACGCGGGGCGCCGATCTGCGCGATCCGGCCCGCATTCATCACCGCCATCCGGTCCGACATGGTGAGCGCTTCCTCCTGGTCGTGGGTGACGTAGAGGAACGTGATGCCGACCTCTTCCTGCAGCGCCTTCAGCTCGACCTTGAGTGAACGCCGCAGCTTGGCGTCCAGCGCGCCCAGCGGCTCGTCCAGCAGGAGCACGGCTGGATTCAGGACCAGGGCCCGGGCCAGCGCGACCCGCTGCTGCTGGCCGCCGGACAGCACCCCCGGCCGCCGCTTGGCGAAGCTGGTCATCTTGACCAGCTCCAGAGCCTGGCCGACCCGCTGGTTCAGCTCGGCCTTGCCGCAGTCCCGGTGCTTGAGCCCGAAGGCCACGTTGTCGAACACCGACAGGAACGGGAACAGCGCGTAGCTCTGGAACACGGTGTTGACGTTGCGCCGGTGCGGCGGCACCCCGGACACGTCGACCCCGTCGAGCATGATCTGGCCCGAGGTCGGCTGCTCGAAGCCGGCGATCAGCCGCAGGGTGGTGGTCTTCCCGCAGCCGGACGGGCCCAGCAGCGAGAAGAACTCGCCGCTGGCGATGTCCAGGTCGATCCCGTCCACCGCGACCTCGGTGAACCGTTTGGTCAGGCCAGCCAGCTCGACACGTCCTCCGGCCACGGCTACCTCCTGCTGCCAGTGCTACAGAACCAGTGCTACAGAACCAGTGCCTACGCGGAAACTCCGGCCTGGCGCCGGCTCCGGGCCTTGCGGGCCCGCCGCCGGGGCTGCCAGTCAAACCCGAGCTGGCCGGCGGCGAACCGCATGGTCAGCTCGAACGCCCGTGCTGGCGTTACCTCAGGGTCCTCCAGTGCGATCGCCACCGCCAGCCCGTCCAGCATCGCGGACAGGGTGACGGCGAAATCGTCGGCGTCGACGCTGCCGAACTCCTTGCCCTCCTGGCC
>DASXJM010000665.1:0-2836 GCA_036497405.1 Streptosporangiaceae bacterium
GACCCCCAGCACCGCCGCGAACAGCGACGAGACCGGCGGCAGCGACGCGATCTGCTGAGCCACGCTGTGCGCGACGCCCTGCTGCTGCAGCCCGGTGGTCAGCGTCCTGGGCAGCGAGCTGGCCAGGCCCGCGATCATCAGCGAGAAGACCACGCCGATGGACAGGGCGGTGCCGGAGTTCTGGAAGGTGGACCGCATGCCGGACGCCGCGCCGCGCTGGCGGGCCGGGACGCTGCCCATGATGGAGGAGGAATTGGGCGAGGCGAACATCCCGCTGCCGATCCCGTTGGCCGCGATGAACAGGGCGAACGCCCAGTACGGGAAGTTGACCGGCAGCAGCATCAGGCCGATGAAGCTGCCCGCGAAGACGGCCATGCCGGCCGTGGCGATGCCGCGGGTGCCGAACTTGTCGGACAGCCACCCCGAGACCGGGCCGGAGACCAGGAAGCCCGCGGTCAGCGGGAGCAGGAAGATCCCGGCCCACAGCGGGGTGTCGCTGTAGGCGTAGCCGTGCAGCGGCAGCCAGATGCCCTGCAGCCAGATGATCAGCACGAACTGCATGCCGCCGCGCGCGATCGACACCAGCAGGCCGGCCAGGTTGCCGAAGGCGAAGGCCCGGATCCGGAACAGGCCGAGCTGGAACATCGGCTCATCGAGGTGAGTTTCGATGATCCCGAACACGGCCAGCAGGGCCACGCCGCCGATCAGGCCGGCCAGCACCCAGGGGTTGGTCCAGCCCATGGTGTCGCCGCCGTAGGGCTGGATCCCGTAGGTGACGGCGATGAGCACCGCGCTCAGGCCCACCGCGAAGGTGATGTTGCCCCACCAGTCGATGCGGGCCGGGTGCCGCTCCCCGTTGTCGCGCAGCCGTAGGTAGGCCCAGATCGTGCCGTAGATCCCGACCGGGACGTTGACCCAGAACACCCACCGCCAGTCGATCGCGGACAGCAGGCCGCCCGCCACCAGGCCGACGAACTGGCCGGCCAGGCCCGCGATCTGGTTGGTGCCGAGCGCGAACCCGCGCTGTTCGGCCGGAAAGGCGTCGACCAGGATGGCGGCCGAGTTGGCCATCAGCATGGACCCGCCGACCGCCTGCAGGATGCGCCAGCCGATCAGCCAGTCGGCTCCGCCGCCGCCGAGGAACGGGTCGAAGGACAGCAGGATCGAGGCCACCGTGAACACCACGAACCCGGCGTTGTAGATCTTGACCCGGCCGTACATGTCGCCCAGACGTCCGACCGTCACCACCAGGACGGCCTGCACCAGGCGGTAGCCCATGATCATCCACAGCAGGTAGCTGATGTTGCCCGGCGACAGCGGATCCAGATGGATGCCGCGGAAAATGGCGGGCAGGGCGATGATCACGATCGACCCGTCCAGGGTGGCCATGAACATGGACGCGGTGGTGTTGGCCAGGGCGACCCACTTGTAACGGTCAGTCTTGTCGGCGTTCACTGAATTTTGACTCCCTGGGAGGCTGGATGCCCGGTGCTGGATGCCCGGTGCTAGATGCCCGGTGCTAGATGCTCTGCGCGAGGCGTTCGAGCAACGGCGTGGCCTGGGCCAGCAGGCGGACCTCGTCCGGCGTGAACCTGGCCGCCAGGGCCTCGGCCAGCTGCTGATTACGGGCGGTGCGCTTGTCCTGCAGGACCTGCTGACCCGCTTCGGTGAGGGAGAGCACGACCCGGCGCCCGTCCGCTGGGTCCGGGTGCCGGGCCACCAGTCCGCGGGCCTCGAGCCCGGCCAGGGTGGCGCCCATCGACTGCGGGCTGATCTGCTCCAGCTTGGCCAGCGCGCTCGACGTGGTCGGGCCACCCCGGTTCAGCCGGGTCAGGGCCGCGTTCTCGGGCAGGGTCAGCTCCCCCGGCTGCTGCTGGCGCATCCGCCGCAGGAGCAGCCCGATGCTCTCCCGCAACGCGGCCGCGACGTCGCTGGTGTCTGGCTCCCTGCTCATATGCTAAGCCTAGGCTTATAAGGCTGTCCTTATCAAATTGAAGGTAGGTCGGTGTGCGTTCCGGCTCAGACCCGGGCAGACTGCGGGGATGGGTGACGCGACGGTGCAGCGAGTGGACTTCGGGTACTTCATCCGGCCCGCCGAAGAGACCGGTACCGGGACGCCCCGGGCCGAGCCGTGCCTGGGCTACCTGGTCCGGCACCCGGACGGGGTGGTGCTGCTCGACACCGGGATGGGGGCCGACCCGGACGTGGACGCGCACTACCGGCCGCGGCGGCAGGACCTGGAGACGGCGCTGGCCAGGGCGGGGGCGACCCTGGGCGACGTGGGGCTGGTGGTCAACTGCCACCTGCACTTCGACCACTGCGGGGGCAACCCGCAACTGGCCGGGCGCCCGGTGTTCGCCCAGCGGACCGAGCTGGACGCCGCCCGCGCCGAGGGGTACACGCTGCCCGAGCTGGTGGACCCGCCGGGCCTGCGGTACGAGCTACTGGACGGGGAGGCCGAGATCCTGCCCGGGGTGTTCGTGGTCCCCACGCCCGGTCATACCGCCGGGCACCAGTCCCTGGTCGTACGGCGCTCGGACGGAACAGTGGTCGTGGCCGGCCAGGCCCACGACACCGCCACCGCCTACAGCGCGGACGCGCTGGCCTGGCGGGCCCACCGGGACGGGCCCGCCCCGGGGGTCCCGGCCCCGGAAGTGCCGGCCCCGCCGGGATGGCTCGACCGGCTGATGGAGTTCGATCCGGCCCGGGTCGTGTTCGCGCACGATCAGGCGGTCTGGGTGCCCTGATCAGCGTCGTTCGGGCGCTGGTGCGACCGGGGCTCCGGACGCGGCTGGAACCCGCGGAACTGAGGAGCGGGCGGCCCCGGCACCCGGCG
>DASXJM010000666.1:0-1518 GCA_036497405.1 Streptosporangiaceae bacterium
CGTATATGTACGTTGTAGAGGCTGCCTTATACGGTGTATAGTTGTCAAGTGATGGCAGCGAAAACGGCACCAGACGACGGCGACCGGCCCCGGCTCACCAAGAGCGCGGTGGTCGGCCGGGCCCTTGAGCTGGCCGACCGCGACGGAGTGGAAGCCCTGACCATCCGGCGGCTGGCCACCGAGCTCGGCGTCACCCCGATGGCGCTGTACTGGCACTTCCGCAGCAAGGAAGACCTGCTGGCCGGGCTGAGCGATCACATCTGGAGCGAGGTCGACCTGGACCTCGATCGATCGGCGCCGTGGCCGGACCAGCTCCGAACGATCATGAAGTCACTGGTCGGAGTGCTGCGAGCGCATCCGTCCGGGGCTCAGCTGGTGCTGGTGAACGAGAAGGAGGGTGAGGGCCCGATGCGGGCGGCCGAGATTGCGCTCGGCCTGCTGCGCGGCGCGGGCTTCGACCCCGAGCAGGCCAGCGAGATCACCCGGGCCGGACTGTGGACCGCGCTGTCGCTGGTCATGAGCGAGCCGGGCTTCGAACCCGACGTCAAGGCCAGCCTGACCGACGCCGAGCGGACCGAGCACCAGCGGCGCAAGCAGGTCAAGATCGCGTTGCTGCCCGCCGACCAGTTCCCGCGCCTGATCGAGTGCGCGGTCCCGTTCACCGCCGTCAATCCGGACTTCCACTACCGGTTCGGCATCGACCTGTTCATCGCGGGGGTTGAGGCGCTGGCCCCATGAGGTGAGCGTTGATGGCGGCCGCGTCGCCGGCCAGCTCCGGCAGCTCGACCACGGTGAGGCCGGCCGCGCGCAGCTGCTCGGCGCCGCGGCCTTCGGTGAAGATGGGGGGCTCGCGCCAGGCGAACACCACCCGGCCCAGACCCGCGGCCAGGATGTGCTGGACGCAGGTGACCGGGCGGGACGCGCGGTCCGCGCACGGGACCAGTGAGGTGTAGATGGTCGCCGTGGCCAGGCGCGGGTCGGCCGTGTCCAGCTTGCGCAGGGCCACCTCCTCGGCGTGATCCTGGGATTCCTGCTCGCGGGAGAACCCGGTGGCCATGATGTCCCCGGCCGCCGAGACCACGATGGCCCCGACCGCGAACGCGGTGTCGGACGGCGGGCACTGCCGGGACAGCTCGATCGCCGCCCGCAGGAACCGGGCGTCGGTCCCGCCCGGGCCGAGCAGGTAGCGCAGGGCCACCATGCTGCCTCGCCCGCCCTCCTCACCCGGCCCGTCGACCCGGCGCACCTCGGCCAGGGTCATCGGATCGGCCGGGCCGGCCGGATACGGGCCCGGCAGCGCGAACGACGGGGCGGCCGCCTGGCCCACGAAGAACGGGGCCACCGCCAGCTGCAGTTCGTCGGCCAGGCCGGACACCAGAACCTCGCGCAGCAGGGTCGCCCCGCCCTCGACCAGGACGCGCGCACACCCACCTTCGGTCAAATTCTGGATCATGAAACGGACGGAAGCAGGGTCACCGGCGTCGATGATCTCGGCCAGGGTCCCGAGCCGGGCCCGGG
>DASXJM010000667.1:0-2582 GCA_036497405.1 Streptosporangiaceae bacterium
GCCCCCCGGCATGGTTCCGTCCTGCGCCGAGGGCGGCGTCCTCGGCGTGCTGTGCGCCTCGATCGGCTCGATCCAGGTCAACGAGGCCATCAAGGTCATCACCGGCATCGGCGACCCGCTGGTCGGGCGGCTGATGATCTATGACGCCCTGGAGATGAACTACCGCTCGGTCAAGGTCCGCAAGGACCCCGAGTGCCCGGTCTGCGGCAAGAACCCGACCATCACCGAGCTGATCGACTACGAGGCGTTCTGCGGCGCGGTCTCCGAAGAGGCCCAGGAGGCGGTGCAGGGTTCGACCATCACCGCCAAGGACCTCAAGAACATGATGGACAACGACGAGAACATCTTCGTCGTCGACGTCCGCGAGCCGAACGAGTACGAGATCGTCTCGATCCCCGGGGCCACGCTGATCCCCAAGGGCGAGTTCCTGTCCGGAGCCGCCCTGGAGAAGCTGCCCCAGGACAAGCGGATCGTGCTGCACTGCAAGAGCGGGGCCCGCAGCGCCGAGGCGCTGGCCGTGGTCAAGGACGCGGGCTTCTCCGACGCCGTGCACGTGGGCGGCGGCGTGCTCGCCTGGGTCAACCAGGTCGACCCCAGCCTGCCCACCTACTAAAAATCATTCGACCCCGTCAGGACGTGCACCTACAGTGGTGCACGTCCTGACGTCGTCCAAGGGAGATCCGTTGCTGCTCTGAGGTCCCGCCCCGCGCCCGGCCATCCGCCGCGCGCCCGCCGACCTCCTGTGGAGCCGCACCATGTCTTCTCCCCATGTTTCCATCGTGGGCACGGGCCTGTCCTTTGCCTGGCCCGACGGCACCGTGGTGTTCGACCGCCTCGACCTGGCCATCGGGGCCGGCACCACCGGCCTGATCGGGGCCAACGGCTCCGGCAAGTCGACCCTGCTCCGGCTGATCGCCGGTGAGCTGCCGCCGCGGGCGGGCACGGTGCGCACCGACGGCGAGGTCGGCTACCTGCCCCAGGACCTGACCCTCGACGTGCAGGCCACCGTGTCCGACCTGCTCGGGGTGACCGCCACCCGCCAGGCCCTGCACGCCATCGAAGCCGGTTCCATCGCCGAACCCGATTACGCCACCGTCGGCGACGACTGGGACATCGAGGAGCGCATCACGGCCGAGCTGGCCAAGCTGGGCCTGGGCCACCTGGACCTGGACGCTCCGGCCGGTCAGCTGTCCGGCGGCGAGGTCGTGCTGCTGCACCTGGCCGCGCTGCTGCTGGCCCGGCCGGGCGTGCTGCTGCTGGACGAGCCGACCAACAACCTCGACCGGGACGCCCGGCTCCGGCTGTACGGCGCGATCGACGCCTGGCCCGGCGTGATCCTGGTCGTCAGCCACGACCGGGAACTCCTGGCCCGGGTCGACCAGATCGCCGACCTGTCGGGCAGCGGATTGCGGATGTTCGGCGGCAACTACCCCGCCTACGAGGAAGTTCTCGCCGCTGAGCGCGAGGTCGCCGAACGAGCGGTAAGGACCGCGACCGCCGACGTCCGCCAGCAGCGCCGCGACCTCAACGACACCCAGACCAAGCTGGCCGGCCGCGAGCGGATGGGCCGCAAGCAGCAGGCCTCCGGGGGCCAGCCCCGCATCGTCATGGGCGCGAAGAAGCGCAGCGCCCAGGTGTCGGCGGGCAAGCTCCGCGACGTCCAGGAGGACCGCCTGGCCAAGGCCCAGGACCGGCTGAACGAGGCCAAGGAGACGGCCCGGGCCGACGCCGAGATCAAGGTCGCGCTGCCCGGCACGATGGTGCCCGCCGGACGGACCGTGCTGACCGCCCGCGGCCTCACCGGTACCGGCTGGCGCCCCGGTGGCCGTCCCGCTCCAGCTCAGCCCGATACCCATATGGAAGGTGGGGTGGCCGGCGACCCGGATCCGGTTCGCGCCCGGCCCCTCGACGAACTGATCGTCCGGGGCCCGGAGCGGATCGCGCTGACCGGCCCCAACGGCGCAGGCAAGACGACCCTGCTGCGCGCGTTCGCCGGTGAGACGGAGCTGCCCGGGGTCAGCGTCCAGACCGTGGCCGCGATCGGCGGCGGCGTCGGTTACCTGCCCCAGCGGCTGGACGTGCTGGACGATTCGCTCAGCGTGCTCGACAACGTGCGCCGGCGGGCCCCGGCGGCCACGGTCCACCAGGTCCGGTCGGGCCTGGCCCGGTTCCTGTTCCGTGGTGACCGGCCCGCCCAGCTGGCGGGCACGCTGTCCGGCGGCGAGCGGTTCCGGGCCACTTTGGCCGCGCTGCTGCTGGCCGACCCGCCGCCGCAGTTGCTGCTGCTGGACGAGCCGACCAACAATCTCGATCTTGCCTCGATCCGCCAGTTCAGCGCGGCCCTGGCCAGCTACGGCGGCGCGCTCATCGTGGTCAGCCACGACCTGCCGTTTCTGGAGTCGATCCAGATCACGCGCTGGCTCCGGCTGGACCCGGACCTGGGCCTGACCGAGTCGCGATCAGCTTGAAACAGGCGCCAGCCCGGTCAGACCAGGCCGTACCATTTCCTGTGTGCCCACCGAGCCGGATGCGTGGCGTGACGAGCCGCGCTCGACACGCCGTCCCGGCGCGTTCGGCTCCCC